>JAEWDG010000143.1 GCA_023390215.1 Bacteroidota bacterium
CTATGGTCCATCCGCCTTCGGTCCAGTCACTTGCCGAAATACGCACGAAGATGGGTTTTCCCTGGGGCCAGGCTTTTCGCACAGCGCCGGTTATTTCTAACACAAGGCGTACCCTGTTTTCAAAACTGCCGCCATATCCATCATTTCTCCGGTTACACAATGGTGAATAAAACTGGTGAAGTAAATAACCATGAGCTGCATGTACTTCTACCACGTCGAATCCTGCTTTTTCAGCCCTCTCCGCAGCCTTCACAAAATCACCGATGACATTTTTTATTTCTTCTTTTGTTAATTCATGGGGCGGATGTTCTCCCACATGATAGGGAATATTACCTGATGAAACCGATTGCCAGCCATTCTCTTCCTCCGGGAGTATTTGCTTATTTCCTTCCCATGGTTTTTGCATACTCGCTTTTCTTCCTGCATGAGCCAGTTGAATCCCCGCGAATACACCCTGTGAATGGATAAACGTTGTAATCTGTTTTAATTTTTCAATATGCGCATCCTTCCAAAGCCCCATATCGCCATAACTAATTCTACCCTCCGGTGAAACCGCAGTGGCTTCCTGTATGATCAATGCCGCACCACCTACGGCTCTGGCGCCCAGATGCACAAGATGCCAATCATTTGCAAATCCATCAACTGATGAATACTGGCACATGGGAGATATTACAATGCGGTTGCGTAGTGTAAGTTCCCGTATTGAATAGGTTGAGAAGAGCTTAGACATTTTTATGTATTCGTTGACCGGCCTTCATAAAAAATTCGTAAATAAAATTTGATTGAAAGTCCATAAAAATGAAAAACAGACGTTCCTACTGTTTGGCTTTTAAATTAGCCTGTAAGTCGCAGTGTCGCTCAGTTATATTCTCGTGATGAGACTTGTTTTTCGTTGGGCTTTCAATTAAATTTTTAGAATTTTTTATGTAGCCTTGATTTTTTGCGCAGCTTTTGTATCAAGACAAAAGCTGCAACTAAATCTACTTAAGCGTTGAAAGATCGATTACAAAACGATATTTCACATCGCCTTTCAGCATACGTTCATAAGCCTCGTTGATATCTTTGATATCCAGCATTTCGATATCTGACACGATATCATGTTCGGCGCAATAATCCAGCATTTCCTGTGTTTCTGCAATACCACCGATCAGCGAGCCGGCGAGGCTTCTCCTTCCGCCTATAAGGTTAAAGGCCGCAACAGGCGTAGCTTCGGGTGGCGCACCCACACAGATCATCACACCATCCCTTCGCAACAGACTCAGATAAGCATTGTAATCGTGTTGGGCAGAAACCGTATCTAAAATAAAATCGAAATATCCACGAACGGCATCCATTTGCTTTTCATCTCTGGTTACAACAAATTTATGCGCACCCAGTTTTTTCGCATCTGCTTCTTTTGAAGGCGAAGTACTGAGTACGGTTACTTCAGCACCAAATGAAACCCCGAATTTTACAGCCATGTGCCCTAAACCACCAAGCCCTACTACGGCGAGTTTATGACCTTTACTCACTTTCCAATGACGGAGCGGTGAATAGGTTGTAATTCCTGCACAAAGCAATGGAGCAACGGCCGCCAGGCTGAGCTTTTCTGAGACTTTGAGCACAAAATCCTCATTGACAACGATCAGGTTTGAATAGCCTCCGTAAGTGGGCGTTTTTTTATCCTGCTCGTAGCTGTTGTAGGTGCCGCTGGATCCATTCTCACAAAATTGCTCCAGATCATCCTTGCAATTCGCGCAGGTACGGCAACTATCTACAAGGCAACCCACGCCGACGAGGTCGCCGGCCTTGTATTTTTTTACATGCGTACCCACATTGGAGACTACACCTACGATCTCATGCCCGGGCACCATAGGAAAAATTCCATGTCCCCATTCATCCCTAACCTGATGGATATCGCTATGGCAAACACCACAAAACTTTATATCAATCTGTACGTCATGCGGACCCACCTCTCTGCGTTCAAACTCCCAGTTGGTCAATTTTTCTCCGGCTGCAGGTGCAGCATATGATTTGGTCTTCGTCATTATAGTTTGCTTTGCTGAGTAACAAATAACCTGGGAATTTGTTTTTTACTCTGAAAAAGAATCGAAATTCGGAGCATGCTAATATTAAACAATGGATCCAATAGAAAAGATTCTGACAAAACATTTTCCCGGCCTTGAGCCGGCACTGATTACCGAAATGGCTGAGAAGGGCGAATTCAGGGAAATACAGGAGGGTGAAGTATTCATGCAATCCGGGTCGAATATCCGCGCTGCCTTGCTGGTAGTAGAAGGATTAGTGAAGATTTATCGCGAAGATGATGAAGGGCAGGAATTCTTTATGTATTATCTGGACCCTGGTAAAGCCTGTGCCCTCTCTTTACTTTGTTCCGCAAAACAGGATACCAGCGCTGTGATGGCCAGGGCGGAAACAAATTCTACATTGCTGGCGATCCCGTTAACGGTAGTGGATGACTGGATGAAAAAATATACTTCATGGAACCAGTTTGCATTGGCTTCCTACAGAGAAAGATTTGAAGAGTTGCTCGAAACCATTGATCACATTGCGTTTCGAAATATGGATGAAAGACTGGTTTTCTATCTGAAAAGGCTCAGGGAGAAGTTGGGCACACGGCAATTTCAATTTTCATTTACTCAGGTAGCACAGGATCTGAATTCATCCAGGGAGGTTATATCCCGGCTGATGAAGAAACTTGCAGACAAGGGGCTCATAAAATATAATCGCAATACGGTTGAGATCATCGACCTGGACCGGGCATTGACCTGATCGGTTCAAATTTTGTTTCCAGAGAGCTATGGCAAAACTATTTATGACGTTAATCGGCAGTACACCAGCCGGCAGGCATATTGAACAGCATGACGTTTTTTTTGGTATCGGTGAAAACATTCGTGACCTGATCCCTTACATCAACAACTTCTGGCCGGAAGCCAGGGGAAAAATGCATTTCGACGCCTGGCGTGAAGTAAGCCTGGTTAATGGATTTTCGGTGGAGGTAGTTGAAGATCCCGCATTCAAAAGCGACACACAATTATTCTTTATCAACCTGGGAGGATACAAACAGGGTGAATTTGAAGAGTTTCATTATAAGATGATCGTGGCGGCCAGTGGAAAAGCCGAAGCCATCAGGTCAGCGAAACAGACCGCGTTTTTCCGCCATACTGGTTTCAAAGGAGCGAATGCGCATGTTGATGATAAATACGGTGTAGACGTGGATGATGCCTACGCGATCAACGATATATTGCCAGAATCTCTGAAGCAAAGGTATAGCCTGAAGATCCAGTCTTCCGGTAATAAAATGCAGGAAGATGAAGTGCATCTGGGTTATTTCAAATTCGATACAGTAGATAAATGGGCACCTTTATAAATTTTCTCTTTTCAGATCTTCCATGATACGGCCTGAGATCCTTTTCGAAGCTGCTTCCCCAAAATCCAAACCTGAATAATCGGGATTAAAACCTGCCATATAAGGTACGGCCATAAGATAAACACGGTTGTTAAAAATTCCATAGTCATTCAATACCTGGAAATCATCATTGATTGCAATGCCGGGAACTTTCAAATAATAATTTTCATCATCAATTTTTTCTACGAGCTCATTACCATTTTCAAATTCCTTCTTTGCTTTTTCCGCATCTCTGAAACGCAGTTTGGCTTTGCTGATGATCTTTTGTTCACGAAGAGAGGAGAAAGGAAAATCTTCAATCTCCATCGGTTGCTGGCCTATAGAATCTACAAATAACTTGTATTCCTGTTCCTGTTTAACTCCGTTTTCATCTGTATAAACGTAAACTATTCCTCCTTCTTTACGAGGGCGCACCTCACTGCTTCTGTCAACCGGAATAATGCTCAACACTTCTGCATCGCGTAAGGCGATCAGTTCCCTGCACGAGGATTGAGGTACAAAAGCGATCACGATTGAAATTAACGGCATCAACGTTTTTTTCAGGCGCATCATATCTTCCGCAGAAAAATGCTTGGCGGGGTAATTCATATCGAAACTTAAAACCGCCAGCATTTCTTTCCAAAAAACAGACTGCTGTCTTTGAATAGATTTCTCAGCCTCTGCGTATTCTGATTTGAATAGAATAAATGGGTCGAGTCTTTCACGCAGCGACATCATTTCTTCCACAAATTCCTCAAGCCTGAAGTCTTTTATTTTTTCATAGAAATCCGGATCCTTCTCTGCCAGTGGTTGCTTAAAATGTATATCGAATATGATATCCAGGGGAACAAACCCATCATTTTCATTTCTTATCTGCAGGATCTCCGCTTCGGGTAACACAGAATTTTTCATCAGGTGTGGATCTTCAAGATGGAAACGGATCGCAGGCAATAACCCATCGATAGAATGCAAAACCAGCCTGAAATTCCTGCTATAATTGTGTAAGCTGTAAGTCAGTTTCCCTTCATTTGTTTCAGCAAAACTCCCATTCGAACGGGCCAGCGTTCTGATACTGTCGATAGCGGTAAGCGAGGACCCACGGATTGCAACCGGATAATTTATTTGCAGCTCCAGTTTGGAAGGCGGATAAGGAGAATCGAAATATCCGGGAATTTTTCCTTCATTTTTTTTAGGCCATACATGTCCCGTGCAAATGATCAGTTTGTCAAAAAAATATACCGAACGATTTTCCAGTTCAATTTCCACTTTGTTTTTATCCGGTACATCTTTCACATCACGTACGCGTGAGTTTAATTCCACGGCCACTTCCATACCCAGTGTACGCGCGATATCGATCAGTATATAAAATTGTGCTTCCAGGTAATGTCCGAAAAGCAGCCGGGGAAGTACTTTATACTCATTAAAAGATCCGGAATCGATCTGATATTGACGTAAAAGCTCGGGAGGAGCCTGAGGCAGCCAGTCTTTCACGGAAGTGACCAGCGCAGGTATCTCATTGTCTGATACGTTGGTAATATGTTCTTCATTTGCACCTGCTTCGCTATACGGCATACCGGCACCTAATCTGGAACCAGATTCAAAAATGGTCACAGAAAGATCTGTCCGGCCCGCGTCAACAAGAGACTTAAACATGAATAATCCGGAAGGGCCGCCCCCAATGATAGCGATCCCCGGCTTTAAGGGTTTAGTTTCCATACATCTAAAAAAGATTATCCAAAAACTGTGCGAGAGAATATCTACCGTGACTGCTGTCACCAACGGTCAGCATGCAATATAGAATCTTTGTGCACTTAATCAGGAGGAAACATTTTTTGATGGTTATTTTGCTGCATAATATTTTAATGAAGGGTCTGATATCTCATAGAAACGCTCTAACCACTTTTTCATTTTTTGCTTTTTTCCTGATTTTAGTTTTCACTTCAACAGAACCGGCAGCACAAAGTTTCGACACGAGCAGGAATTATAAGATTGCTGAAGTTTTAAAACAATCAGAAGTATCGGGAAGAATACGATATTTTTTTATGCTTACCGAGAATGAAAAAGATCTCACCGATTACCATGCACATGCTGCAGGAATTAACCTTGAATATGAAACAGGAAATTATTATGGATTCAGGTTTAACATTGCCGGATCTTACGTAGTAAACATAGAGGCTTCCGATCTTTCCAAGCCCGATTCTCTCACCCGAACCTATAACCGCTATGAAGCAGGTCTGTTCAATCAGG
Source organism: Bacteroidota bacterium (assembly GCA_023390215.1). Taxonomy (GTDB): domain Bacteria; phylum Bacteroidota; class Bacteroidia; order Chitinophagales; family Chitinophagaceae; genus Ferruginibacter. Next base: position 5,636 of record JAEWDG010000143.1, read on the forward strand.
CGGACCTGAGGCAAAGGCAAAACTTTGGAAGAGTCGAAAAACTTAACCTGAGCTGGAGCTCCCGACACTGGCTCGTAATAGCCGGATTACAACCTTTTCAGACAGCTTTCATCAATCCTCAGGATGGCAGGATGGAACCTACCGTGGTTGGTGGACTCACAGCCAAAGGACGATGCAGTAAACGAAACCTGGATTGGCAATTATCCTGGTTAGGGTGGATCTCGCCAAGGGGCACCCAGCATTGGTTCAGGGCGGAAAATTCAATAGGTATTTACGGGCAGGGGAAAAATCCCGGGGGAGGGCCGGCCGATCACCTTAACCATCTTTCCTCTTCGGGTATCATCTATGGAAGTTTTTCGAAACAAACCAAACATGTAAAGTTTCAGATCACCGAGCAATTGGTCACAAATATTTTTAATACAGCACTACTTCAACTGGATTATAACTTTAAGGCAGGATTATTAAAATGGATGGCTGGTGTTCAGGGGTTACAACAGTTTTCTGTGAACCATGGGGGTAACATTGATCCGGAAAAAGCCTATTTTTCTGCAGGCCAGCAATCCTGGGCCTATTCCGCAAGATTGGGTATAAGTATCAAAAACACAGAATTGTTTTTCAATTATACCCGTATAACAAAAAATGGATGTTACCTGATGCCCAGAGAATGGGGCCGAGATCCCTTTTATACATTTATACAGAGAGAGCGAACCGAAGGCATCGCGAACATGGATGCAGTATCAATTAACTTCAGGCAGGAATTGCTGAAGTCGCAACTATCGCTGGAATTGGCTTATGGCCGTTATTATTTGCCCGCTGCTTCTGATTCACGAAAGAACAAATACGGTATGCCCTCTTATGATCATTCCAAACTTCAGGTCAATTATGGCTTCCGAAAAACCCTTAGCGGCCTTCAGATTTCCACCTTATTAATATATAAAAAAGCTATCCCCGAAAAACCTTCAGATCCAAAATACAGTATCAACAAGGTTGATATGGCGAATGTAAACTTCGTGCTGAACTATCAGTTTGCTCATGCCTTTAAGTGACAGGAGTCACTATCAAATTTCACCTCAGGCACGAACTTGCATTCATTAAATTAAAATTATGGAACAGGTATCAAACATGCCGAGGATCGGAGACAGGGCTCCCGATTTCGACGCGATAACAACAACGGGCCCTTTAAAATTTTCTGATTACAATAAAAACAGTTGGGTGCTGCTATTTTCACATCCTGCTGATTTTACTCCCGTATGTACGACGGAAATGAGCGGATTTGCTTTGGAACAGGAATCATTTTTTGCAAAGCATAACTGCAAATTACTGGGCCTGAGTATCGACAGTGTTCATTCACATCTTGCCTGGGTTGATAATGTGAAAAAAAATACGGGCGTCTATTTTCAATTTCCGATTATCGCCGATCTGGATATGAAAGTGGCGAAACTGTATGGCATGCTTCAACCCAATGAAAGTGAAACAGCAGCGGTTCGCGCGGTTTTTTTTATCGATCCCAAAGGGATCATCCGGCTTATGATGTACTACCCCATGAGCGTGGGCAGAAACATGCACGAAATTAAACGAGCCCTGCTCGCCTTACAAACAAATGATGAACATAAAATGGCACTTCCACTGAATTGGGA
>JAEWDG010000230.1 GCA_023390215.1 Bacteroidota bacterium
GAGGGATATAGCTTCTCTACATCCGCGACCGGTCCGTTTACTGAAACAATAAGCATTACCCAGCCTGGTGGACCTTTCAGCCAGGATATTTATGTAGTGTTCACACCAACCGCTAACCAGGCATACAATGGAAACATTCCTGTAACGGGCGGAAGTGCAACGCCTTTCAATGTTGCGGTAACAGGAAGTGGGGATAATGTTCCGCCGGCTGTTAGCACAGTTGCGGCTTCTAACCTGACAGCCTGGAGCGCGACACTGGCAGGAAATATCGGTTTTACCGGATGTTCTCCTGTTACCCAATATGGTATTGAATATAGCAGCATCGGCGGTTTCGAGCCGGGATCAGGAATGAAGAAAGTTTCTACAAATCTTTCCGGATCAGCTTTTTCAGCAGATCTCAATGCCCTTGTTCCCAATACAGAATATTTTTATCGTGCATATGCGATCAACGATGGTGGCATAACTTATGGCGAAGAAATGAGCTTTAGTACGGCAAGTTTGAAAAATGGATTGATCGTATATGGTTCACAGATTCCAAGAGGTACCAGCCTTCATTACAGCATCACCGGAATTAAGCCCGGCCATTACCAGGCAAGAATAATTGATGTTGCAGGTCGAGTAATCTTCCGTCAGGATGTGATTACCCAGCTGAACTTCTTAAATGAATGGTTCACCGTTCCATCTTATATCGGAACCGGTGTTTACTACCTTCAACTTTATAAAGACGGATTCAGCGAAACACGCAATTTCATGATCCGTTAAGGAAATATCTGACGATTAAAAGGGGGCATTGCCCCCTTTTTTTATGCCATGTGTCAAATTGTCCTTATTTCGAGGGATGGTCTTTTTTTTGATAACAACCAACAAACATTTCTAAAAAATAAGAGATATGCAGAAAGGAAATATCCGGGTACAAACGGAAAATATTTTTCCGATAATTAAAAAATTCCTCTACAGCGAACACGATATATTTATTCGCGAACTGGTGAGCAACGCAGTTGATGCTACACAAAAATTAAAAACACTTTCTTCCATAGGAGAAGCAAAAGGTGAACTGGGAGAGTTAAGGATCGATGTTGTTATCAATAAAGAAGCCGGAACACTGACCATTACCGATCGCGGGGTGGGTATGACGGCTGAAGAAGTTGATAAATATATTAACCAGGTTGCATTCAGTGGAGCCGAAGAGTTTTTAAATAAGTATAAAGGCCAAAATGAAAATAACATAATCGGACACTTCGGACTTGGTTTTTATAGCTCATTTATGGTAAGCGATAAAGTAGAAATCCTTACCCGGAGTTTCAAAGAAGACGCGAAGGCTGTACGTTGGGAATGTGACGGCAGTCCGGAATACAGTATTGAAGAGACGGAGAAAGCGGAACGCGGTACTTCCATTGTACTGCACCTGAATGAAGAAAGCAAGGAATTTCTGGAAGAAGGCCGCATATCAGATGTGTTGGAAAAATTCTGCCGATTCCTTCCAGTTCCTATCTATTTCCAGGATAAACAAATTAATAATCCAACTCCGGCATGGATCAGAAAACCATCTGAGCTTACCAACGAAGATTATGAAAAGTTCTACAAAGAGCTTTATCCTTTCGGGGAAACGCCTTTGTTCTGGATACATCTGAATGTAGATTATCCATTCAATCTTACGGGTATCCTGTATTTCCCTAAAATCAAACAGAGCTACGAAATTCAGAAAGACAAGATTCAGCTCTACAGCAACCAGGTTTTTGTTACAGATGAAGTGAAAGATATCGTTCCGGAATTCCTGATGTTGTTACATGGTGTGATCGACAGTCCGGATATTCCATTGAACGTAAGCCGAAGTTATTTACAGGGCGATCCGAATGTAAAGAAGATCAATGCGCATATAACAAAAAAGGTTGCTGATAAACTGGAAGAGATCTTCAGAAACGACCGTAAATCGTTTGAAGAAAAATGGGAGAGCCTGGGCCTGTTTGTGAAATATGGAATGATGACCGATGACAAGTTCCTGGATAAAGCGGCTAAGTTTTTTGTAATGGAAGATGTGGAAGGGAAGTTTCACACGATCGAAGAATATAAACTGGCGACAGAAGTCATTCAGAAAAATAAAGAAGGTAAGCAGGTGATTTTGTACACAACCAATCCTGTACAGCAGGATGCTTATATCAATGCCGCGAAAGCGAAAGGTTATATGGTTGTAAAAATGGAAACGCTGGTAGACGCTGCATTCATCAACAATATCGAATTGAAATGGAATGATGTGATCTTTACACGTGTGGATGCAGATATCGCTGATAACCTGATCGATAAGTCTGAGGGTAATGATTCGGTTTTGTCGAAAGAAGAAACAGAGAAACTTGAAAAATTATTTGATCAGCCACAGGATGGGTTACATATACAGGTTGCTGTAAAAGGTTTATCACCTGAATCTTTGCCCGTTACTGCAACGCGTCCTGAACAAATGCGGCGTATGAAAGATATGGCAGCCGTTGGCGGGGGTATGGCATCCTGGTATGCGCAGATGCCCGATGAAGTAAATCTTACGGTGAATGGTAATCATCCGATATTCCAGCAAATACTTTCAGAGACTGATATGGCAAAACAGGAAAAGCAGGTGAAAAATCTATCTGATCTGGCTTTATTATCTCAGGGATTACTTTCAGGTAACAGGCTTACAGCGTTCATTCAACGGTCCGTTGAACTGATGGATCAGAAAACGGAAACGGTAGGTTGATTTAGTTAACGTGATAAATAAGAGGCTGAACGATTTTGTTCAGCCTTTTTTATGAATCGTTGGAATGTTTCCATAGTGTTGAATTGCGAATGCACTCCTGCAATTTTTTTTTAACTGATTTAAATTTTCACGGTTCGACCACCCCGTCCCAACCTTTGGTTGGGAC
>JAEWDG010000320.1 GCA_023390215.1 Bacteroidota bacterium
ATCCCAGACACCCCAACAGCCTCGCAAAGGAAAGAAATGTACGATTCAGTTTTGAAGAATCGGGCTTAACCTGGGCGAATACGGGATTATTGAAAAAATACCTGAGGCGCTTTATAAAATTTGATGCTGAATATAAGTACCTGGTTACCTATTCAAAAACATCCGTTGCATTTCGTCTATACGGTGGCGTTGGTGTACCGCTGCTTGGAAGCGACACCAATAAACGACTTCCTTTTTTCAAGCAGTTCGTTGGTGGTGGAAGCAATTCTATGCGGGGCTGGCCTATTCGCGGTATAGGCGTTGGTGGTCAGGCGCTGGCTCCCTATAAATCCGGAACTACTTTCAACGACCGGAATGGCGATATGCAGTTGGAAGGTAACGCTGAATACAGGTATGAGATAGCGCGAATCATACCAAATACGTTAACCCTGGGTGGAGCGCTTTTTATGGATGTTGGAAATATCTGGAATGTCAGAAATGCCCTGGGCAGTGGTTATGAAGATTCTACGCAATTCCGCATTAAAAATTTCTATAAACAACTGGGTATGTCGGCAGGAACAGGCCTCAGGCTGGATTTCAACTATGCCGTGCTACGTCTAGATTTTGGTTTCAGGTTCAAAAGACCGGAATTATATTATGTGCATGATGGATGGAAAGCTCCTGACATCGGATTCGATGACTTTTTAAAGAAAATCTTTACCCGCGGAAACAATGATGAGTACAGGAGATGGAGATACCAAAATTTCAATTTCTCAATAGGTATAAACGCTGCCTTCTGATCAGCCTGCTCTGAAAGCACTTTCCATGTGTTGCAGTTTTTCAATAAACGCGGGAATACTCAATGCCTCCTTTACATCAAAATCTCCGATCCTCGTTCTGCGGAGTTCTGAAAGATACCCCCCACAACCGAGTTCCTGACCGAAATCCTGTGCGATGCTCCGGATATAAGTGCCGGTTGAGCATTTGATTTCGAAATGAACATTCGGCGCTTTGTAATCTGTGATATCAAATTGATAAATACTTACCGGCCTTGGCTCCAGTTCCACCTCTGTACCCCTTCGGGCAAGTTCATATAAGGCTATACCCTCTTTTTTAATCGCCGCGTATATGGGCGGCTTCTGCATCTGATCCCCCAGAAATTTTTTCGAAGCGTTGATTAATTCTTCCAGCTTAATGTGCGCCGTAGGTTTTTCGTTTTCAGGAACACTTTCAAGATCATATGTGGGCGTTGTAGCTCCCAGCGTAATGACACCGGTATAAGTTTTCGGCTGAGCCATATATTCAGTGATCTTTTTGGTAAACTTACCTGTACAGATAATAAGTAAACCCGTAGCCAACGGATCAAGTGTTCCCGCGTGGCCCACTTTTTTGATCCTGATCATTCCCCTGATTTTTCGAACTACATCAAATGAAGTCCAGTGAAAGGGTTTGTCAATGAACAACAGCTCTCCTTCTTCAAAATGTTTACGTGCAGCCTCCGGAAGATCAATTTGTACACGCGGCGAACGTATTGGTTGTTCGCCTTCCTGCTGTTTGCTAAGGTATTTTTTTAAATATGACCCTTTCTTTCCACCCATGATTTTCGCGCACGAAGAAAATCAAATAAGTTGAAAATGCCAATTAAGGAAGTCAGATCGCCTGGCGGGATTTGATTTCAAGATATTTATTTACGGTATTAACTGTCAGGTTCTGGGGAGTAGTAAGCACGCTCAGTATACCATGATTGGAAAGTTCCTTTACGATGGTTCGTTTTTCATACAGGAATTTATCAGCGATGGTTTGAACATAAATATCTTCAACGGTTTCCGCTTTCGCCCGGGCCACTTCCTGCAGTTCTGTGTTTTCAAAAAATACGACCAGCAACAAATGATATTTAGCGATCAAACGCAGGTAAGGTATCTGTCGCCTCGCTCCCTGTATGGATTCAAAATTGGTGAACAGGATCAACAAACTTCGTTGACGGACCTGGTTCCTTATCTGCATGTACAGCATTTCGAAATCAGGTTCAAGATATGCGGTCTGCTGTTTATACAGCGCGTTTAGTATATTTTCCCGCTGAATAGGCTTGCGATCCGCAGCCAGCATGGTTCCCGGCTTGTCTGCGAAACTGATCAAACCAATTTTGTCTTGTTTTTGTAAGCAAACATGAGTCAGCACCAGGGTACTGTTGATCGCATAATCAAGCAGGGTCAATCCTTCAAATGGCATTTTCATCAGCCTTCCTTTGTCGATCACACAGAACACCTGTTGCGATTTCTCTTCTGAATAAGTGTTGATCATCAGGGTGCCCCGTCTTGCTGTTGCCTTCCAGTTCACCGTGCGAACATCATCACCCCTCACATATTCCCTGATCTGTTCAAATTCCATGCTTTGTCCGAGTTTCCGCATCCTTCTGTTTCCATTACTTAACTGATCGGTAGCAGAAGATATCAGGTGAATGTTACGGATCTGTTGATAAGAGGGATAGACAGCAACTTCCTGGCTATTCTCGTAAATATATCTCCGTTCAATTAACCGGAGTGGCGATTGTACATACAGCCTGCTGTCGCCGAAAACATACCTGCCTCTTTCAGTAGGGGTTAGCGCATATTCGATCTCCACCTGTTCTTTAGCCTTTATTTTCCGGTGAATAATGAAATCCCTTACCTGCAACTGTTCGGGAAGTTCATCGATCAATGAGACATGAATAGTGAAATTCATCCTGTTTATACATATCATTTTGACCGGGTTGGGATCTCCGTTACTGAAGCGTTCTCCTGCGAGGCGTTGTAAACGCGGTGCAGGTGCAAGAAAGAACAGGTTTATATAATCGGCGATGGTGAGAAAACTGAGTATAGCAAGGGCGATCTGTGCCACGGGAAAGAACGGGTTATAAAAAAACGCCAGTACAAAAAGTAACAGGCAACAGCCGCCGTACAGGTAAAACTGCCGGGAAAATAACAGGTCAAGAAAATAGTTGACCTTCTTCATTAACGCGGTATTTCAACGGTTTTCAGTATGTTTTCAATCAGCATATCTGAGGTGATCCCTTCCATTTCTTTTTCGGGCGTAAGCATAATCCGGTGACGCAGTACCGGCAATGCCATTTCTTTAATGTCATCAGGGATCACGAAATCACGGCCACGGGTAGCCGCAAATGCTTTGGAAGTCCTTAACAAAGCCAGGGAAGCACGGGTTGATGCGCCAAGATATAGTGCAGAATTGTTGCGCGTTTCATTTACGATACGTGCGATGTATTCGATCAGTTTTGGTTCAATGATCACCTGTTGCACGATCTTTCTGAATGCCATCAACGCATCCACGGAGAGAACAGGATTTACCATCGCCACAAGATCTGTTTGATTTCTGTCGAGCTGACGTTGCAGAATGCTCACTTCTTCTTCCAGACTTGGATAATTCACGAGTATCTTAAAAAGAAAACGATCCAGTTGCGCCTCAGGCAACCGGTAGGTTCCCTCCTGTTCTATCGGATTCTGAGTGGCCAGGACAATAAAAGGAAACTGCATATGATGTGTCACGCCATCCACGGTGATCTGTCTTTCTTCCATCACTTCAAACAGTGCGGCCTGGGTTTTCGCAGGAGCCCTGTTGATCTCATCGATTAAAACAATATTCCCGAAAATAGGCCCCGGCTTAAAATGGAA
>JAEWDG010000012.1 GCA_023390215.1 Bacteroidota bacterium
GCAATAACCTGATCTATCTTCATGACTTTCAAAAAAAAGGAAGAAGTATAAGCGCAAGTTTTAATTTTAATCTCAGTAAAAACAACGGTGAAACCATTACAGACGGTGATTACCGGTATTTTGAGAGCAACGGTGGATTCCCGCTGGATTCAACACAAAACCAGTTTATCGACAGCAAAACCAATAGCCAGCGCTACAGCGGTCAGGTAAATTATACGGAACCATTAAATAAATACAGTTTCCTGCAGTTTGAATATAACCCAAGCATTCAGTTGAGCAAAGCTGATCAGCAGGCATATTTATTTGATGGTTCGAAATATGCTGATTTTGATTCAACATTGTCTAATCTGTTTGACAATACAATCACCACCAATCGTGGAGGAGTTACCTACCGGTATTCCAAGAACCGCGATGAAATGTTTTTTGTGGGCCTGCATTACCAAAATTCCAGGTTGGAAAGTGATCGCAGTTTTCCGACGCAATCGCGGGTTGATCAGCAGTTCTCGAACTTGCTGCCCCAGGCCATGTACCGCAAGAAAATTTCGAATTACAGTAACATCCGGATCTTCTACCGGGCGAATGTAAACTTCCCCTCTGTAAACCAATTGCAGGATGTGGTAAACCTCACCAATCCCTTAAGAGTTAGCAGTGGTAATCCATTACTTAAACAATCGTATACAAATTTTGTCGGGACACGCTACACATATACGAACACAAAAAAGAATAAAAGTTTCTTCGCCAACTTTTTTTACCAAACGGCAGCGAACTATATTTCGAACGCGATTTTCATAGCGCAGCAGGATTCATTGATCCAGCAGGGTATTGAGCTAAAGCGGGGTTCTCAGTTAACTAAGCCGGTTAACCTCAACGGGTATCAGAGCCTGCGTTCATTCTTTACATACAGCATGCCTGTTAAAGCGATAAAGACAACGCTTAACCTGAACACCGGGTTTACCTATTCCAGATTGCCGGGTCTCGTGAATTATCAACGAACTACCACCAATAATTATGTATATAATGCAGGTATCGTGCTTGCTTCAAATATCAGCGAATACATCGATTTTAATCTTTCATATTCGGCCAATTTTAATAATGCCGAAACCAGGACAGCATCCATAACACACAATAATTTTATTAACCAAACCGCGGGCCTGCAGCTTAACCTGTTGAATAAAAAAGGATGGTTTGTACAGAATGATGTATCGGGACAGAGTTACCGTGGGTTATCGGCGGGGTTAAACCAAAGTTTTTGGTTATGGAACGCGGCTATCGGGAAAAAATTCCTAAAAAAGCAAGCAGGTGAATTAAAGCTTTCTGTTTTCGACTTGTTGGGACAGAATCAGAGCATTGTGCGTACGGTAACCGAATCCTATATTGAAGATGCGCAAAGTACGGTGTTGCGCAGATATTTTATGCTCACTTTTACCTATAGCCTCAGGAATTTTGGAAAACCAAAAGCCAGTCCTTCAGATAGGAGAGGAAATTATGATGGTGCGCCTACTGGAGCACCTGTTCATGGTGGTCCGTTCTTTTAAGTTAATTTAGGGCGATAATTTCTGCGATTGTTAGAAAACCCTGAACTCCTTACAAGGCTTAAAAAAGGTGACAATTCCGCGTTTGACGAAGTTGTGCGCAATACGCAGAAACTGGTTTTCAATGCGGCATTAAGTATTGTCCAAAATACTGCTGAAGCTGAAGATATTGTTCAGGATGTATATGTGATGTTGTATGAGAAGGGGAATACTTTTAAGGGAGATTCAGCCTTAAGCACCTGGCTTTACCGCATAACTGTAAGAACAGCGCTGGACCATGAAAAAAAGAAACGCCGGGCCAGACATGGAGGAGGATTAAAAAGGCTTTGGATGCAGGATGTGGCCGAAGAAGTCGTCGAACTGGAGAACCCCGGTATTTCGCTGGATAAAAAAGAACAGGCTGCTTATCTTTTTGCCGCGATAAAAAAACTTCCTGAACCGCAAAGAATAGCCTTCACCCTGCAACAACTGGAAGGATTAAAGGTGGATGAGATTGCCGCTGTTATGAACAGATCGGGTGCCGGAATTGAATCATTGCTTGTACGGGCCCGCTCCAATCTTAGAAACCAGCTGAATACATATTTCGAACAAGTCTATAATGCAAAATAAAATGCAAAAGGAAAACTGGATCAATGAAACGCTGACTGCTCTGAATACAGAAAAGCAGGATGCTTCGCCATATCTCCTTACCCGTTTACATGCGCGGCTGAATAGAACGGAAGAAACCGGCGTATTAGCCAGGATGATTCTTTGGATAAGCAGGCCGGCTGTTGCATTAAGCATGTTACTGATGATTCTCGCATGCAATGGTTGGGCAATCGCCTCAAAATACAAACATGAACAGCGTAACAGCACGGCATCTAACGGAGGATACCGCGAAGATTTTGCTTCCACACTCGTTTCCGTTTACGACTACGAAAACCAAGAACCATAATGAAATCAAACGCGCAATCCAGGTGGCTGTTGATGCTGGTACTGATCTTATTATTGACGAATGCAGCCTCTTTGTTTTTTTTATTTAACCGCGAAGAAAGGCCATCCAAAAGAGAACAACGGCATTCAGCAATTATCCAATTTCTAAAAAATGATGTGGGTTTTTCCGATACACAAATGAAAGAGTTTGAGCAACTCAGTAAGCAACACAGGGAAAGCTCGGAACCTTTATTTGAGGAATCTGCAAACAAAAAAGAACAAATATTAAGTCATGCTGCTACCGCTAACTTGTCGGACAGTGCAATAAATAAGGCAGCATCCGATATTGCGGTGGAACAGGAGCATTTTGAACAGGTAATGCTTCGTCATCTGAAAAAACTGAGATCAATATGTACAGCGGAACAACTGCCTAAATTTGATGCAGGATTTTATAAACTCATTGTAAAACGCAGTGCAAAATCAGGAATAAAAAAATAAAAGATAAAAAATAAAACTATTCATCATCATGAAAAAAATTCTTGTCGGACTTGTATTGCTGCTGGTGATCAGTCAAATCAGCCTGGCTCAAAATCAAAGACAGCGTAAATCACCTGAAGATAAGACCAGTGAAGTAATGGCGTTAATGCAAACGGTAAATATGGATCCGTCGACAACCGAAAAGGTAAACACGGTATTCCTTGACTTTTTTACGAAACAACAGGAAGCCGTCCGCGCCTACAGGCAGGAGGGAAATAACGATCGCGAAACGATTATGGCTAAACGCAGGGAATTAATGAATGCCAGAGATGCGCAGTTAAAGACAATTCTTTCGGAGGACCAGTATAAAAAATACCTGAGTGACGTCCAGCCTCAGATCAGCGCCCGTCCGCAACGATCAAATTAATAAAAAAAGCCCTGGAATTATCCGGGGCTTTTTAATATCCGATTATTTTTTTGTGAATGTACCTTCCATAAATTTCATTTCTTTTCCATCAGCGCCGGGGCCATACATAGTCATGGTATAGGTGTTATCATCTTTGAAAACCATTACTTCCCTGATGCTGGTATTCTTGCCCGTTAGAAAATCTGTTTGTGTTCCATTCCAACTGTAGGTTTTGTTTGTTTCATCATAATCACCTTCCATGTGCACGAGTCCTGTACCGATATTATTATACGAAACAGAAACGAATTTCTTTTTCGCGTTATCATAACCTGTAACACTGGCTCCCTCAAAAGGCTGTCCCATCATGGAAGAATTGAATTTGGTATTAAAATATCTTCCGCCAAAACTGCTGGTTTGAATATTGGTAGCTTTGGCTTTTGCAGGGGGCGCGCTTTCATCCATCCATGTTTGTACTTCTGAGGTCCAGGTGCCGTTTAATTTTTCAAGTAACTTATGC
>JAEWDG010000068.1 GCA_023390215.1 Bacteroidota bacterium
GCTATGAAGTGGCACGTGAAGAGTTTGGCGATAAAACTTTTACCTGGGATGAATGGGATGAGTTGAAAAAAGATAAGGGCGAAGCATACGCGAACGAGGTGCAGCGGAAAGCATTGAACGAAGGAAAGTTGCTTGTAAAGGATATGATTGCAGACAATTTTCTTCAACAAATCTTAATTGCTCCGAAAGATTTTTCGGTGGTGGCTACGCTCAATCTGAATGGCGATTATATTTCAGACGCACTTGCTGCAGAAGTAGGCGGGATAGGCATTGCGCCTGGGGCAAACATCAATTACAAAACGGGTTACGCAGTATTTGAAGCCACACACGGCACAGCTCCGAAGTTTGCGGCAACAGATAGCATGAATCCATCTTCAATTATATTAAGCGGCTGCATGATGCTTGAATATATGGGTTGGAAAGAAGCCGCTGAAATGATCACCATGGCTTTGCAGGCGACCATAATGCGCAAAACCGTTACCATAGATTTCTTTAACCTCATGCCCGGAGCTACCCTTCTGAAGACTTCAGAGTTCGGACAGGAGATCATTAATAACATGGGCGTGGTAACCGTAGATTTTCAGTTGAAACAAAGTTCAAGCCTTTAGAAATTTCAAACTTTTTAGATTAACAACAAGTATATGTCAAAAATTAAAGTAACCAATCCCGTTGTTGAATTAGACGGCGATGAGATGACAAGAATTATCTGGAAATTCATTAAGGACAAACTTATTCTTCCTTATATCGATGTACCCATTCAATATTTTGACCTTGGTATTGAATACCGTGACCAGACAGACGACCAGGTTACGGTTGATGCAGCCAATGCGATCAAGGCCTGTGGCGTGGGTATCAAGTGCGCCACCATTACCCCGGATGAAGCACGTGTAAAGGAATTTTCTTTGAAACAAATGTGGAAGAGCCCGAACGGCACCATCCGCAATATCCTTGATGGAACTGTGTTTCGCGAGCCTATCGTAATGCAGAATGTTCCCCGCCTGGTAACCAACTGGACGGCACCCATCATTGTCGGACGTCATGCTTTCGGTGATCAGTACCGGGCAACCGATACAGTTATTAAAGGGAAAGGCAAACTAACCATGACCTTTACGCCGGAAGGAGGTGGAGAACCTCAGACTTTCGAAGTGTATAACTTCAAAGGAGACGGCGTGGCGATGACCATGTATAATACGGATGAAAGTATTATGGGATTTGCGCGTTCATGTTTCAATATGGCCCTGAGCAAAAAATGGCCGCTGTATTTGTCAACCAAAAACACCATCCTGAAAAAATATGATGGCCGTTTTAAAGATATTTTCGAAAAGATCTACCAGGAAGAGTTTAAAAACCTGTTTGATGCAGCAGGTATTACCTACGAACACCGCCTGATAGATGATATGGTTGCCAGCGCGCTCAAATGGAATGGAAATTTTGTATGGGCCTGTAAGAACTACGATGGAGATGTTCAAAGTGATACCGTGGCTCAGGGCTTCGGAAGCCTGGGTTTGATGACCTCTGTATTGGTTACCCCGGATGGAAAAACGATGGAAGCGGAAGCGGCTCATGGCACCGTTACACGTCATTATCGAGATCACCAGGCGGGTAAACCAACATCCACAAATCCCATTGCCTCTATTTTTGCCTGGACCAGGGGCCTGGCTTTCAGGGGTAAGCTGGATGATAACCAGGCTTTAATTGATTTCTGTCAAAAACTGGAACAGGTATGCATCGAAACGGTAGAAAGCGGTAAAATGACCAAAGATCTTGCGGTTTGTATTCACGGTAACAAAGTAAGTCATGGCGAACATTATCTGTATACCGAGGAATTTCTCGATGCCATCGATGAGAACCTGAAAAAGAAAATGAATTGATCACATATTAATATGTAATGAAAGGCCGGGCAATCCCGGCCTTATTTTTTGTCAATTTTTCAGGATTTTCACCGATTTTGATCCGATTTTTGCCAATTTTGACCATTTTTCGAATGATTTCACGATTTTTAATTTTATGATATCTGCAGCGAATGCCTATCTTAGCTGCCCGTTTTTACATCCATTCAAAACTCAACCCACTAACATGGACATTAAACAAATACAGGAACTTGTCAAGCTGATCAACAAAACATCAATTGGCGAGATTACCATTGAAGAGGACGGAAGAAAAATCACCATTAAACAGAAAAAAGATCCTGTTCAGAATATAGTTTCAACAACACATATGGCACCTGCAGCCACAACTTCTCACGCTCCTGCTTCCGCAGCACCCGCAGCTTCTGCTCCCCCTGCCTCACCCAAAGCCGCTGAACCAAAAGCAGATAACCTGGTAACAATCAAGAGCCCGATGATCGGTACCTTCTATCGCCAGGCAGGCCCGGGTAAACCCCAGTTTGTTGGGGTCGGTGACGAGGTTAGCCCCGGAAAAGTTGTTTGTATAATTGAGGCAATGAAATTGTTCAATGAAATTGAAAGTGAAGTGAAAGGAACGATCGTGAAAGTGCTGGTGGACGACGCGAGCCCTGTAGAATACGATCAACCGCTTTTCCTTGTTGAACCCGCATAACGATGTCCGGTTTACGGTCGTTATTCTTTACTCCAAACTAACAAGATGTTTAAAAAAATATTGATTGCCAACCGGGGCGAGATCGCGCTAAGGGTTATTCGCACCTGTAAGGAAATGGGCATTAAAACGGTGGCTGTTTATTCCACCGCTGATAAAGACAGCCTTCATGTAAAATTCGCCGACGAAGCGGTATGTATTGGTAAACCTGCCAGCATGGACAGTTACCTGAACATGGCGCATATTATGGCGGCTGCTGAAATTACAAACGCGGATGCCATTCACCCGGGTTATGGCTTTCTCGCTGAGAATGCCAAATTCGCAACCATCTGTGGCGAATATGGGATCAAATTCATCGGTCCAACACCTGAGATGATCAACGCTATGGGCGATAAGATCACCGCAAAAGAAACCATGATCAAAGCCGGTGTTCCGGTAGTTCCCGGTGTTGAAGGTCTGCTCGAAGGCGTGGAGCACGCAAAAAAATCTGCCGCTGAAATAGGTTACCCTGTGATACTTAAAGCTACCGCAGGCGGAGGTGGTAAGGGAATGCGTGTGGTGTGGCATGAAACCGACCTGGAAAAAGCTTTTGAAACTGCCAAAGCGGAGGCAGCAGCTTCCTTTAAGAACGATGGGATCTACATGGAGAAAATCGTGGAAGAACCCCGCCATATTGAGATCCAGATCGCAGGTGACCAATATGGCAATGTTTGCCATTTAAGTGAACGCGATTGTTCCATTCAACGCCGTCATCAAAAATTAGTTGAAGAATCTCCTTCTCCTTTCATGACCGATGAACTCAGGGAACGCATGGGCGCCGCAGCGATCAAAGCCGCGCAGGCGATCAATTACGAGAGCGTGGGAACCATTGAGTTTCTTGTTGACAAGCACCGCAATTTCTACTTCATGGAAATGAACACCCGAATCCAGGTGGAACATTGCGTAACAGAAGAAGTGATCAATTATGATCTGATCAAAGAACAGATTAAAATCGCCATGGGTGAAAAAATTGTTGGAAAAGCCTATTTCCCCCAAATGCATGCGATCGAATGCCGCATCAATGCGGAAGATCCATATAACGATTTCCGTCCTTCCCCGGGAAGGGTTACTGTTTTACATCAGCCGGGAGGCCATGGTGTAAGGGTAGATAGCCACGTGTATGCGGGTTATGTAATCCCTCCTTATTACGACAGTATGATTGGTAAGTTGATTGCCGTTGCACAAACCCGGGAAGAAGCCATTGATACCATGTATCGTGCACTGAGTGAATATGTGATTGAAGGCGTTAAAACGACTATTCCTTTTCATCTCCAGCTTATGAGAGATGAGAAATTCAAGAAGGGAGATTTCACGACAAAATTCCTTGAAGGATTTAAAATGCATTAACAAGAAAAGCCACTCCGGTGGCTTTTTTAATTCCATACCGGTTGCCGTAAATTGCGCGCCGAACCATTAGCAATGATCCCAGACACTGATATACTTCTAAAAGCTTACAGCCTCATGTGCCAGGCCCGTGAAATGGCCGAAACCTATGAACAGAACAGGCAAATTTGCAAATATGTGGATAGCACTTCCAGGGGGCATGAAGCCATCCAACTGGCCGCAGCATTTAACTTACAGGAAATAGATTTTGTAAGCCCATATTATCGCGACGAGAGCCT
Source organism: Bacteroidota bacterium (assembly GCA_023390215.1). Taxonomy (GTDB): domain Bacteria; phylum Bacteroidota; class Bacteroidia; order Chitinophagales; family Chitinophagaceae; genus Ferruginibacter. The sequence goes on from JAEWDG010000068.1 coordinate 4,218, forward strand.
GATGCTGGGTTTGGGTTTTGAACCTGTGCAGCTAATGATGCAGTTGCTTGCCAAAGGACCCGATATGTTTACAGGCGGAAGGGAATATTATAATCATCCCAATTTCCGCGGTGCCGGAAAGCCCACCATCATTCACCAGAGCAGCGCGACGGGGATGCAAGCCATTCCTACCACCGGCATTGCACAGGGCATAAAATTCCTGGATTCGATTAAATCTGACTTGCTGAAAAAAAATGAACAGGGTGAACTCCCGGTGGTGATTTGTTCGCTGGGCGATGCTTCCGTTACTGAAGGAGAAGTTAGTGAAGCTTTTCAATTTGCGGCCTTACATCAATTACCGATTATTTTTTTAGTGCAGGATAATGATTGGGGGATCAGCGTTACTTCACAGGAAGCACGCACCTGCAATGCTTACCGGTTCATCAAAGGTTTTAAAGGCATCAAAAGAATTAGCATCGATGGAAGCGATTTTGAAAAATCGTATTCCACGATGAAGAAGGTTATCAATAAGGTGCGGAGCAAAAGAATTCCCTACCTGGTGCATGCAAAAGTGCCTTTGCTGGGTCATCATACAAGCGGCGTGAGAAAAGAATTTTACCGGGAAGATGATGAACTTGAAGAACAATACCTGGATGATCCTTTGCCAAAACTGAAAGAATACTTGTCTGTACTCGGAATTGCGGATGATATACTTGTTCCATTGGAAGAAGCGGCTAAACAGAAAATTGCAGAAGCATTTGCAGAAGCGGTAGCTGCCCCCGACCCCGACCCTTCAACTGTTTCCGATCATGTTTTTGCCCCCCCTGCGGTGGTTAGCGAAACCGGCAAAAGATCTCCTTCCGGAAATCAGAAACTGATCATGGTGGATGCAGCCTTGTTTGCGATCCGCGAGATCATGGAAGATTACCCCGAAGCTTTATTATATGGTCAGGATGTGGGAAAACGATTGGGTGGCGTATTTCGCGAAGCGGCAACACTCGCTGATCAGTTCGGAGAGCATCGTGTGTTCAATACCGCCATACAGGAAGCTTATATTATCGGTTCCACTGTAGGGATGAGTGCAGTAGGCGCTAAACCCATTGTAGAAGTTCAGTTTGCAGATTATATCTATCCCGGATTCAATCAATTGGTAACAGAGATTTCGAAAAGCTGTTATTTAAGTTGCGGGAAGTTTCCTGTTCAGACTTTAATACGCGTTCCCATCGGTGCTTATGGTGGCGGTGGTCCTTATCACAGTGGCTCTGTTGAAAGCACCTTACTTACCATAAAAGGTATTAAGGTAGTGTACCCCAGCAATGCAGCAGATATGAAAGGATTAATGAAAGCAGCTTTCCTGGATCCAAATCCGGTTGTGATGCTTGAACATAAAGGTTTATACTGGAGTAAAGTACCTGGTACGGAAGAAGCCAAATGCATAGAACCTTCCCGCGATTATATGATACCGTTAGGTAAGGGAAGAATTGTTCAGGAGGCGGAGAACGAACTGGTTGAAGATGGAGATTCGTGTGTGATCATAACGTATGGAATGGGCGTCTACTGGAGCCTGGAGGCTGCGAAAGCATTTGGTGGCCGGCTCACTATTGTTGACCTGCGGAGCTTATTCCCTTTAGATGAAGAACTGATATATAGCCAGGTAAAACTTCATGGAAAATGCCTGATTCTGACAGAGGAACAAAAGAACAATTCATTTGCTGAGGCGCTTGCCGGAAGGATAAGTATCAATTGTTTTAATTACCTGGACGCTCCCGTTTCTGTAGTCGGCGCACTTGATTTGCCTGCTGTGCCGATGAACATGGGCCTGGAAAAAGCAATGCTACCCAATGCAGAAAAACTTACCGGGGCATTGGATGAATTGTTCAGAAGATAATCTTGTTCCTGAGCCAGTGTTCGAATACCATATTAATTTTTTGGCCGGAGGTATGAAATGAAAAAAAAGCAAAAAAATATCTGGAAAAAAGGAAGGGGAAAACTCGGCCTCCTAAGTCCGCTGATAGGATCCTGGGTTGCGCAAACTGTTTCACCTATGGGAAACTTAACCTGCACCAGGGAATTTAAACCTGTTCTCGGAGGGAATTATATTCAGTTGACGGTAAGATGGGATTTTGAGAAATTCTCATACGAAGAATATGCAATCATAGGCGTAAAAGAAGATTTGCTGCATTTCTGGTCTTTTACTTCTGATGGCAAAAATTCAGAGGGGAAACTCACGGATGGTACGGATATACATCCCGAAGCCATTTGCTTTGAAGCGGAAATGCCCGCCGGAACTGCACGTATGCTATATTGGCCAAATGAAGAAGTGGGATTTAACTGGGCAGTAGAATCAAAAAATAAAAAAGGCTGGAAGCGCTTTACAGAACATACATATTCAGCCATAAAATGATCATGGTCTCACCTGGATTTTGTTTCCCTCCCCTCTCTCAGTGATAAACTTTAATACAAGGCTAATCTTGCCAGTTGCTGTAAATTTTTTTTGTATCAAATCTGTGCAAGTCCGTGAGATCTGTGGGAAATTGCTCTTTATGCAAAAATCGGTGTGTACAACTGAAATGATTTTCTTAATCAGCCAACATATTCACGATAAGTTAGAATGAAATTATAAGCAGTCGATTACTAACAGCTATAACGCTTCACTTCGTATTATCTTCCCATCCTTCATATGCAGTATCCTGTCACTCATATCTGCAAGCTGCTCATTATGCGTAACGATTAAAAATGTTTGCGCGAACTGGTCTCTTAAACGGATAAACAGATCGTGCAGGTCCCTCGCATTATTCGAATCCAAATTACCGGTTGGTTCATCCGCCATAATAATCGCCGGCTCATTGATCAGTGCCCTTGCCACAGCAACCCTTTGCTGCTCACCGCCCGATAGTTCGGAGGGTTTGCTATCAAATCTTGAAGAAAGCCCGAGCGTGGTCAACAATGCCTTCGCCCTTTCTTCCACCAGTTTCTTTTTTCTTCCCCTTATCCAGCCGGGAATGCAAACGTTTTCAACCGCGCTGAACTCCGGTAACAAATGATGAAACTGAAATATAAAACCGATATGTTCATTGCGAAATTTTGCAAGCGCTTTCCCGGAAAGTTTATCTATTCGTTGTCCGTCCAGGCTGATCGTTCCCTGGTCCGGTTTATCAAGGGTGCCGAGAATATGTAACAGCGTGCTCTTACCTGCGCCGGAGGATCCCACAATGGAAGTAATGGTTGCTTTCTCTATCAGCACATCAACGGATTTCAACACATGCAGATTTCCGTAATGTTTACTCAACCCCCTTGCTTCTAACATATTCGCAAAATAGAAAATTAGAATGGATGAACCTTAAAAACCGCATAATTACGGCATGAGTTATGCTGGCAATCACCCGAATTTCCGGTTGAAAAATCGCTTTTGGTTATTTCAACACAACCTATACATTTGCAAAAAATTAAAACCGTAAACACAGATGTTCTGGACGCTTGAATTGGCATCTCACCTTGAAGACGCACCCTGGCCCGCTACCAAAGACGAATTGATCGACTACAGCATCAGAAGCGGTGCACCCATCGAGGTTATCGAAAATCTCCAGGAACTGGATGATGAAGGTGATCTCTACGAAGGACTTGATGATATCTGGCCGGATTATCCTAGTCAGGAAGATTTCTTCTTTAATGAAGATGAATATTAATACATCATTGCCCCCGCTCCCGGGGGTTTTTTATTAATCTGGATTATCGACTCCCAACGCAGGCAAATGCTCCCAGGCATAGTATGCTGTTTTTGCCAGCATATCCGGCCGGCCTTTAGGGCTTCGAATGGTAAATACCGGGCAGGGAACCAGCGCGTCCGCTTCCATTTCATAATTCAGGATTGATCGGTAGGTTTCCATGTCAAGTTCTTCCTCTAAAAATTGCCTTGCTTTTTCGATGGGCAGAAATAATGGCATGCGATACCGGTTCTCTCCATCATTGTGTATCTGTTGCATGAGACCGTTCGCCTTGCGCGTCATAATCGCGAAACTCCAACGTTCCTGAATCTCTCCCGTCGACC
>JAEWDG010000070.1 GCA_023390215.1 Bacteroidota bacterium
ATTCCAGACCAGGCGCTGTCCAGTAAAATGTTGAAGGCATTGGAGAAAAACGATAAAAGAATAATCCCGATTGACAGGTAAACAAATATCAGTTTGTGAAGGGAAAGAAACAATAACAAAAACAGGAGAGTCAGCGCAAGAATGGAATCCTTATTTGTCCTGCTTCTATTCATAGTTTAGAAAAGCGAATAAATGAATGGTCCTAAAGCGGAAGATCCCCCCGCGACCAGTAGCACACCGATCAACAAGATGACCACTACCAACGGAACCAGCCACCATTTTTTTTGTTGCCTGAGATAGCTCCAGAAATCAAGAAGAAATTCCTTCATTTACCGCTAATTGCGGAGCAAATTTAAGACTTTTTGCGCGGCTAATTTATTCGCTTTTTCATTCCAGTGGCCATCACATTCGAGGTAAAGGGAAGCAGGATCTTCGCCCGCGGCCTTATATGTTTCCAATAAATCCAGGTAATTCAAACCGAGCATTTTACAAATCTCCCGCATTGCTTCCGGTAATGGCGGAGCAGCATTTTCCGACCGATCAAAATCCTGCCTGACAGGTATTGTAATTACATAAACCTTCCTGTTACCTGCAATGGACTTAATCTGCGTCAGTACATAAGTCAATTTTTCAATTTGTGCAGAAGTATAATCGAAATAACCAGAATATCTGGACATCTGAGCGGGCCGGGCGTTGATTGCGGCTAGGTAGTGATAGAGATTGTACCAATACGTAAAAGATTTCAGAAAGCGCCTCCGCTTTTCAGCAGAAGAATTTTGCAAACGGAAATATCCTTCCTTGTTGAATGTTGATTTGTATAAGCTGTCCGCTCTGTACATCAAATTATAGTTTGGATAGCTTCCAACCAGGTAAGGCTGATAGTGAATGAAACCATCATTTTCATGAAAGCTGGTATCATCTTCCGCGAAATCATTAAATGGAAGAATACCAATGATCACTGCATTATGCGAAAAATCAGAAGCGAGCCTTTGATAAACCAACATTTCCTGCGTGGGCGTAAAATAGCCGCAGGAAAAATTCATGACAGGCTTATGCAAAAGCGATTGAAGCTGGTTGGAAAACCTTTGGGAAGTATCTAATCCATACCCTTCCATAAAAGAATCTCCTAAAAGCACGATCCTGTTTGTATCGCCCACTCTTTGGCGTTCCTGATCCCTGGCGCCATAACTGTTCGTTGTGTATTCAACATTGAAACATGATCTGGTTTCAACATGTTTCTCTGGATAATGCCACATTCCCCAATCTTTGTTGATCTCAGCAAAAGGGAAATCGTACTTATTATAGGTTGATGAATAATGAAAATCCGGACGCGGAGCAGATTTGAATTTGAATTTCATAAACAGGAAACACACGAGTTCGATACAGACATAGGTAACGAACAGCATAAATAATAAGTTTCCGGCTTTTTTAATCATCTGCAAATTTTCTGTTGCTGAATTTTCCGATCAACGAAGAGGATTGGTCGGATTTGATGAGTATAAAATCTCCGATAACCAAAACATCCATACCACTTCCCATAAAACAGGAGATCGCATCGCCGGGTGTACAAACGATAGGTTCTCCCCTCACATTAAAACTGGTGTTGATCAAAACCGGGCAACCTGTTAACTGATAAAACGCATCGAGTAAATTCCAGAACTTCTCATTACTTTGTCCCGAAACGGTTTGTATCCTCGCAGAATAATCCGCATGGGTAATTGCAGGAAGTGGTGATTTGGGAAAAGATAGTTTATCTTCTATTGAAAGTTGATCAAATTGTGCAGGCTTAGAAATTTTAGTTCGCAGCTCATGAACAAACAACATATATGGTGATGCTTCGTCAATACAGAACCAGTCCTTAGCAGATTCAATCTTTACAGCGGGTGCAAATGGCCGAAACCCTTCCCTGAACTTTGTTTTAAGATTTAGGCGCTTCTGCATTTCCGTATTACGCGGATCTGCAAGGATAGACCTGTTACCCAGAGCGCGCGGACCAAATTCCATTCTTCCCTGGAACCATCCTGCAATATTTCCATCGGCAATCAATTTTGCAGTCTCGGTAAAAAGCTTCTCCTTTTCAGGTTTTATATAAATAATCCCCGATCTTTTTAATGTTTCCTCTATGCTTTCGCAGGAAAACCCGGGCCCAAGATAACTGTGCTTTAAAATTTCTTCTGATGATTTTATTGCTACCTGATTTCCAAAATAGATATACCATGCGGCCTGCGCTGCACCCAGCGCTCCACCGGCATCTCCTGCAGCGGGTTGCACAAAAATATTTTCAAATAAACCAGAATTCAAAATTTTTGAGTTAGCCACACAATTCAATGCTACCCCACCCGCAAGACAAAGATTCTTCGAACCGGTAATTTCCCTGGCATGCCTTGCAAGTTTTAAAAGAATCTCTTCTGTGATGTCCTGGATCGCCATTGCCAGATCTGCATGATGCTGTGCCAACTCATCTTTATCCGATCTCCTTGGAAAGCCGAATAATATTTCCCATTTTTCATCATCGACCATTCTGAAACCGGTAGCGTATGCGAAATATTTTTGATTCAGCCAGATAGATCCATCTTCATAAATCTTCAGGAGGTTATCACGAATAATTTTTTTGAATCGCTCAACCTCATCTGAATCTCTGTTGCCAAATGGCGCAAGTCCCATCAATTTATATTCGCCGCTGTTCACCCTGAATCCCAGCCAATAAGTAAAAGCACTGTACAACAACCCGAGTGAATGAGGAAAGCCCTGCCTGCGTATTAGTGTTAACTGATTTGATTGAGCGTAAAAAATACTGGTAGTGGTCGACTCGCCAACAGCATCAACAACCAGTATGGCCGCTTCTTCAAAACCGGAAGAAAAATAGCTGCTGCAGGCATGAGACAGATGATGATCGGGAAATAAAAATCGGATAGTTTTCACAGCCTCATCATCCAGCTCTCTCAGGTTCTCTCGGATCGACTTCTTTATGAAGAGTTTTTGCCGCGTCCAGATGGACATGGATTTTATGAACGATAAAAGTCCCGCTGGTGCGAAAGCAAGATAGGTTTCAAGCAGCCTTTCGAATTTTATAAAAGGCTTTTCATAGAACGCGATTGCAGCTATATCTTTCAGTTCAATACCTGCTTCGTTTAAACAATATTTGACAGCGTTAATGGGAAATGCATCATCATGCTTAATGCGCGTAAATCTTTCTTCCTGTGCCGCTGCGATGATCTCACCATCGCGAATGATCGCTGCCGCAGAATCGTGGTAATAAGCCGAAATTCCGAGCAGGTACATGATTATTCAAATGTGCTGTAGAAATAAGGGGTCTTCGCTTCAAACTCTGCACTGCAGGTATCCACCATTTTGAATACGCGTGTAAGCCCTATCGCTTTTCTCCTTTCATAGATCTGCTGATCGGTTCCATCTTTCATGATTCTGCAGATCTGTTCATCACTGAACCCAAGTTGTTTTGCTTCGCGCAACAACGCGTCGGGTAAAGTAGCGAGATTGTGTTTCATGATCTCCTTCTCACAATCACATATTTTTTGTATCTGGTAAATAAACCAGCGGTCGATCCCCGTGCTTTCACAAATTCTGCGCACACTTGCACCGGCCATCAAAGCATCCTTAATTCTGAATATTCGGTCCCATTTCGGGATCTTGATATAGTCGATCAGTTCATCGGCATGCATCAGGCTTTTACCATAATAGCCTAGGCCGACTGCTTCGTTTTCCAAACTCTGACATGCTTTTTGAACCGCTTCGGCAAAACTTCTACCGATTCCCATCACTTCACCCACGCTCATCATCTGAAATCCCAGCGTGTCTTTCGCGCCTTTGAACTTATCGAAATTCCATCTTGGAATTTTTACGATCACGTAATCAAGTGCAGGTTCAAAATAGGCGGATGTAGATTTTGTAATCTGATTCTCGAGCTCATCCAGATTATAGCCTATCGCAAGTTTTGCGGCGATCTTCGCGATGGGGTAACCGGTTGCTTTACTCGCAAGAGCAGAGGAGCGGCTTACCCTCGGATTAATTTCCACCACAATAATTTCTTCGGTTTGCGGGTTCAGTGCAAACTGCACATTACATCCGCCGGCAAAATTTCCAAGATCCCGCATCATAGCCATCGCTGTGTTACGCATTTTCTGATACGCCGTATCGCTTAAGGTCATTGCGGGTGCAACAGTGATGGAATCTCCGGTATGTACACCCATGGGATCAAAATTCTCCACGGTGCAGATGATCACGACATTATCTTTATTATCGCGAAGCAGTTCCAGTTCATATTCTTTCCAACCCAATACAGCTTTTTCTACCAGTACCTCATGAATGGGACTTGCTTTTAAACCATTGTTCAGCGCTTCATCCAGGTCATCTTTTGTAAAAACAATGCTTCCGCCTGTTCCACCCAAAGTGAATGATGGCCGCAACACCAGCGGAAATCCAATCTGCTGCGCGAATTCTTTTCCTTCTAAAAATGAGTTTGCAATTTTTGCAGGACAAACAGGGATATTCATTTCGATCATCCAGTTGCGGAATTTTTCCCGGTCTTCCGCTTTATCTATGGCCTTAATATCAACGCCGATCAGGCGCACATTATACTTTTCCCATATACCCAGCTCATCTACTTCTTTACAAAGATTCAAGGCGGTTTGTCCACCCATGGTTGGGAGCACTGCGTCAATTTTATTTTCATCGAGAATCTTCTCAATGCTTTCAACAGTCAGGGGCAATAGGTAAACCTTATCAGCAATGAGTGGATCCGTCATGATGGTTGCCGGATTGCTGTTGATGAGAATTACTTCTACACCCTCTTCGCGAAGACTTCTCGAGGCCTGTGTTCCGCTGTAATCAAATTCGCAGGCCTGGCCGATGATGATTGGACCTGAACCGATGATCAAAACTGATTTTATAGTTGAATCTTTTGGCATATTGGGTTGATGGTGTACAAAAGTAATTGCTAAAACGCGGGGGGCAAAATCGGGCTTAGGCAGAAATTATGGAACTTTGGCGGCATGGTTCAATTCTGCTTGCTTCATCACAGGATCAGGGCATTCGCCTTTTTGGTTTTTTTTATTTCTTCTGCGGTTTGCAATGCACAGCAATCGTTGATCGTTCCCCGCAATTATGAAAAAGGATATTTCATGTGGCCCGTTGACGCGAAGATCGGGCTGGCAGCCAATTTCGGCGAACTAAGACCGAATCATTACCACATGGGTTTAGATTGCCGCACTGACCAGGTAGAAAACAAAAAGGTATTTGCAGCGGCTGATGGCTATATATCCAGGATAAAGATCGAACCTTTTGGATTTGGTCGCTCAATCAGCATCAATCATCCAAACGGGATGACAACATTATATGCGCATTTGAATGCATTTGATCCTAAGATCGAAGCCTACCTCAAAAAAAAACAGTACCAGCTTAAAACCTGGGAGCTCACGCTGGATATACCATCTGGTGAACTGCCTGTAGTAAAAGG
>JAEWDG010000104.1 GCA_023390215.1 Bacteroidota bacterium
TGGATAATCCTTCGCATAAAACAGTAGCCTGGTTATAGCGACGTTTGAATTCTTTTTTCGCGAACATGGGTAAAGGAACAACGAGATCCGGAAGCGTAATCCGCGAAGAACTTAGCAATGACCGGCCGATCAGTGCGCCAAGGTATAGCCCCACTGCCCTGTTTCCTTTATATTTTAACTGATGGATCAGCGCTTGCACAATCTGTCCTTTGGAAAAATAGAATTCACTGAAAGCAAACCGGAAAGGTATCCTGCCTTCAAAAACCTGTTCTACCGGGTTCATCATCATATTCGCAAAACCGGTATGCGGCAGATGGGCAATACAACGAAGGCAGAGATGCGCTTCGCTTTCGAGATTGTCGCTCCCACAACCTGCGCAGTAATGAGGATAAAACAACTGCCTGAAATCTGATAATAGATTTTTAAGCATGCATTTAGAATATCATCTGGTAGAGTTCTTCCACCTTACCCAGGGCGATGATCTCTATATTGTTTTTTAGTTTCGATATGGATTTGCTATTGTATTTGCTGAGGATGATTTTTTCAAATCCGAGTTTTTCAGCTTCGGCAATTCTCTGTTCAATTCTGTTTACTGCCCTGATTTCTCCGCTCAGCCCAACCTCGCCCGCAAAACAAATCTGATGCGGAACAGGAATGTCTTCATAGCTGCTCAGTAAAGCGGATACGATTGCCAGATCAATGGATGGATCTTCTACTTTTATTCCTCCTGCGATATTTACAAAAACATCTTTCACACCGAAGTGAAAGCCTCCTCTTTTTTCGAGTACGGCAAGTAATAGCTGCAGTCGTCTCAAATCAAAACCACTAACTGTTCTTTGTGGTGTACCATACACACTTTGTGTAACCAGGGCCTGCGTTTCTATCAGCAGTGGCCGGATACCTTCCATCGTTGCGGCTATGGCAATACCACTAAGCTGATCTTCCTTCTGGCTGATCAGAATTTCAGAAGGGTTGGATACGATCCGCATTCCGGAACCCGTCATCTCATAAATACCCAGCTCTGAAGTGGAACCGAATCTGTTCTTCAGGGTGCGGAGAATACGGTATGCATAATGCCGGTCTCCTTCGAATTGTAAAACTGCATCCACCATATGTTCCAGGATCTTTGGTCCCGCAATGGCTCCTTCTTTGGTGATATGACCAATCAGGAATACTGGTGTATTGGTTTCTTTCGCAAAGCGCTGCAACTCCGCCGCACATTCGCGGATCTGGCCCACGCTCCCGGGAGAAGATTCGACAAACGGAGATTCAAGCGTTTGAATAGAATCAACAATTACCAACTGCGGTTTGAGTTTTTTGATCTCTTTAAAAATAACCTGAGTACTCGTTTCTGTTAATAGATAAAAGTCTTCATTGGTTATGCCGATACGGTCAGCGCGCATTTTGATTTGTTGTTCGCTTTCCTCTCCGCTTATATAAAGCGTTCTGACCCCATTCAGTTGTAACCCGTTTTGAAGAAACAGCGTCGACTTGCCGATACCTGGTTCACCTGCAACCAGTACAATGCTTCCCGGAACAATTCCTCCACCCAACACCCTGTTTAGCTCAGCATCAGTTGAAATGATCCTCGATACCTCTCCGCTGCTTATATCCTGCAATGAAACTGTTCGGATTTTCGGTTTAATCGAATCATCTGCCCATTCATTGCGACCGGATTTCTCATTTCCTTTTTGCACGATCTCCTCAACGAATGTGTTCCATTGATTACATGAAGGACATCTGCCCAGCCATTTTGCACTTTCATATCCACATTGCTGACAGAAAAAACTTGTCTTCGTTTTACTCATGTGGTAAATGTAGTTCAAACCCTAATGATGAGGGGATGGAGAATATTCAGTTTGAGAAATGAAATTTTAAAATATGAGGATAAGGAATGTGCGGGAGATGAATAAGGAAATCGTAAAAAAAGGCTCATTTATACATAGTAAAAGGGTCAACATTTCTGCTGACCCTTTGTACTTACTAACCCATTAAATTCTATTGCTAAATTACAAATTGAGCCCACATAAAAAAATTATTTTTTGCCATTGTTGATAAATTTGAGCCCCTTTTCAACGGGAAACCCCGGCTTGCAAACCTACTGTTAAAGCATTGATAATCAAATTTTTATATTGATTATTCCGGTCGATAATAACAGCTCATTTTATTTTTTTTCATTATTGGCCTAACTAACTTCAGTTTAAAATATAAACTAATTTATATTTGGATTTAATTCTGTTTTTTATGAGTAAATGGCTGGTTTTTATAGGATTCTGTCTGCCCCTGGGTTTATCTGCCCAGATAACCCTGTCAGGAAGGGTAACGGATAATAAAAAGCGTCCGCTTTTTGGCGTTTCTGTAGAGATCAAAGACAGTTATGATGGTGCAGTTACGGATTCCCTGGGTCGGTTCTCCTTTACAACCACGGAAACCGGAAAGAAGATCTTCCAGGCCAGTTTGACGGGCTACGATGTGTATAGCAAGACCATAGATTTGAGTCAGGCGGTACCGGAAATGGATATTTCTATCCGGGAACTGATCACTGAATTAAAAGCCGTCACCATTACCGCCGGGGCATTTGAAGCTTCAGATGCAAAAAAAACAACTGTGCTCAATTCCATAGACATTGTAACCACCGCGGGAGCAAATGCAGATGTAGTTGGCGCCTTAAAAACCTTACCGGGAACACAACAGGTTGGTGAATCTGAAGGATTATTTGTGAGAGGTGGCTCGGCAACGGAGAGTAAGATCTTTATGGATGGAAACCTGGTTAACAATTTTTTTTACAGCAGCATTCCGGGAATCGCTACCAGAGGCCGTTTTAATCCATTTCTTTTCAAAGGAACTGTATTCAGCAGCGGTGGTTATTCTGCTTTATATGGCCAGGCATTATCTGCAGCGTTGATACTTGAATCCAAAGACCTGCCTGAACGCACAGAAGGAGACCTTTCTGTTTCAGTTATCGGGCTCGGTGGCGGTGTCCAAAAACTTGCAAAGAATAAGAAATCATCCTGGGGTTTCACCTATAATTATACAAACCTCGGTCTGGCATTTGCCGTGATCAAACAAAAACAGGATTATTTTAATAAGCCGGAGTATCACCAGGCCGATGCGAATTTCAGGATCAGGACAAAATCCGGAGGATTTATCAAATACTATGGTTACCTGAGCTGGAATAAACTGGGGTTCAGAACAGAGGATATCGATTCCGTTTCGTTGAAAGATGTATTCAAACTTGAAAATCTGAATACATATCAAAACCTTAACTGGAAAGAAAAGCTGGGTTCCGGCTGGCGGATGAATACAGGAATTAGTTTCTCAACCAATAAAGACGATATTGAAAATGAACTGAAGGATGGTCAGGACAGCAAAATTATCATCACCAATCCGATCGGCTATGCATTGAAAAATTTTACGGTGTTTAACCGTGCCAAATACGCACAGCTAAGGGCAGTATTTGAGAAAAAGCTGAAAGCCTTAACCCTGGTCCGTTTCGGATCTGAATATTTGTACAGCGAGGAAAATACAGATTATGTGACCTTCATGGGAGACCATTTTCTTCAATCTGTAAAAGATAATTTCTTTGCGGCATTCGCGGAAACCGATGTGTATCTCACGAATGACATTGCAGCTAAGATCGGGGCCAGAACCGAACATACTGCTATCTTAAACAGGTGGAATTTTGCACCGCGGGTATCCCTTGCCTGCAAGTTCCCCGGAGGCGGCCAGGCATCCTTTGCCTGGGGAATATTTTATCAAAATCCCGAACGGAAATATTTGCCTGCTGTTGTTCCTCACCTCGACTTTTCCAG
>JAEWDG010000202.1 GCA_023390215.1 Bacteroidota bacterium
GGATTCTTCGGTTCTTCTTCTACCAACATAGGTAAAGTAAACGGCGAAAGCGTTGATATAAATTATTTCAATAAAAGATTTGAAGAAATGGAAGCCCGGAATGGTCAGCGGTCAAGCGGGGCACAAAGCAACCAATTAAGGGAGCAGGTTTGGAACCAGATCGTAGCGGAAAAAATTTTCATGGAAGAAGCGGATAAACTGGGTATCAGTTTCACCTCATCAGAATTAGCTCAGATTCTTACCAGCAATGACCCTGGAAATCCTTTGATGCAGGAGAAGGGAATGGTGGATGCCGAAGGTAAATTGGATATTACCAAAGCGCAGACTGCTTTGAGTAATATTAAGAAATCAAAAGGCGACCAGCGGGAAATGGTTAACGCGCAGATCGTAAACCCTTTGCGACTGAGCTCAATTGTTGGAAAGTATTCAGCGCTGATCAGTTCAAGCGTATACTATCCTACCTGGATGCAGGAAAAAGATAATGCGGAAACCAACAACTTCGCAACCTTCAGCTATGTGTCGATTCCTTTTAATGAAATCTCAGACAGTACAGTTAAGGTGACCGATGAGGAGGTGATCGCCTATGTTAGGAAAAATAAGGGACTGTTTAAACAGGAGGCTGGCAGAATGATATCATATGCATCGTTCAGCCAGAATCCCAGTGCAGAGGACAGTGCGCAGGCCAAAAAATTAGTTGCTGACCTGATCCCTTCCTTCGCAGCAGATACCACACCCGCATCTTTTGTTGTTCGCAACGGTTCAACCATTGATTATGTTGACGATTTCCAGCCTAAATCTAAATTCAATTCTATAGCAATAGATACCATTGTTGCACAGGGTAAAGGAAATGTTTACGGTCCCTATCTTGATCAATCATCAAAAAGCTATGCTATTGCAAAGCTGATAGACGTGAAAATGATGCCCGACAGTGTGAAGGCAAGACATATCCTTATTGAAGCAACGAATCCTCAAACCGGCGAGCAGGTTCGTTCCGATTCTGCAGCAAAAGCTTTAGCCGATAGTTTGCTTGCTGCAATAAATGCCGGATCTGATTTTGGGGCGTTGGCGAATCAGTTCTCGGCTGATCCCGGAAGTAAGATCAAAGGCGGCGATCTTGGTTTCTTCGCAAACGGTGCAATGGTTCCGGAGTTCAATGAGTATACATTCAACAACCCTGTTGGTTCACGTAAAGTAGTGAAGACGCAATTTGGCTATCATGTCATCCAGATCGATGCGGTTAAAGGCACCAGCCCTGCATATAAAATTGCATTTGTAGGCAAAGAGGTTATTCCAAGTGATGTTACCATTAATAAAGCGAGCCTCGAAGCAACCAAAGCTGCGGGCACGGGATCAAAAGAAGCACTGGAAAAGTACCTCGCAAAAAATGGTATGCATTTAACTGAGGTACCCAGTTTGATAAAAGAAAACGATTTTTCTGTTCCGGGTATGCAGGATGCGAGAAACCTGGTGAGCTGGGCCTTCAAAGCAAAAAAAGGCGAAGTGAGTGAGCCCATGCCTGTTGGTGATAATTATGTTGTGGCTACAGTAGATAAGATCTATGAAGAGGGCCTGCAGGATGCAGCAACCGCAAGACCGGGTTCTGAAGCGATCATTCGCAAGCAGAAAAAAACAGACCTCATAATAAAAAAGATCGGAGAAAATCCCACGCTTGAAGCCGCTGCTGCAGCGTATGGAAAAACCATTCAGATGGCGGGCGCAGATTCAACCATTACGCTTGCAAGCCAGATCATCAATGGATTAGGGGTTGAACCGAAAGTTATCGGCGCAGCTTTCAATAAAAATTACCAGGCTAAGCCCTCCCCGGCTTTTGGTGGTGCAAATGGCGTATATGTTCTTAAAGTAAACGGTATTCAGCCTAAAACCACAGTTTCACCTGAAGAATTAAAAACACAGGCAGACGCGAAACTAAACATGCTCAGGGGTCAGGCGGGCAACTGGTATCAGGGCTTGAGAGACCAGGCCAATATCAAAGACAACCGAAGCAAATTCTTTTAAAATATTCAGTTATTTCAAATGCCGGCTAAACCATGGGCCGGCATTTTTGTTTTAGATTAGTATTATGTCAGACAAGATTTTAAATAAAGTTGCTGAAAGCGGCATCATCACGCTGGATCTTGAACAATATTATCCGAAAACAGCATTTGAGGTTTTTGATCTGAAAGATTTTCTATTCATGGGACTTATATTGAAGGAAAAAGACTTCCGGCAATCGTTAAAATCCGCTGATCTCACGAGGTTCCGGGATAAGTATGCGCTGATCCTGTGTACAACGGATGCCGTCATTCCCATGTGGGCTTATATGCTTGTTGCCAGTGCATTACAGGGTATTGCGAAAGAAAGTTTTTTTGCCGTCGAGAATCAGGCAGTTGAAACTTTAATGTTGAGGGAGATTGAGAAAATTGACAACAATCTTTATGACGATAAACGGGTTGTGGTGAAAGGCTGCGGAGAAAAGCAAATTCCCGCGGCAGCTTATGTGGCGATCACAAATAAGCTTCGTCCTGTAGCCAAAAGCATTATGTACGGGGAGCCCTGCAGTACGGTGCCTGTTTTCAAAAAAGAAAGGGTTGTATCTGCCTAGAACCAGCCACGTTTTTTGAAGAAATAGATCATCCACAAGGGGATAAACAGCATAAGCGCTACAGAAATAAAGAACCCCCACTGATTATGAAGCAAGGGAATCCGGTCGAAATTCATTCCGAAGATTCCGCCGATCACTGTAGCGGGTGCAAGCAGGCAGGTAACGA
>JAEWDG010000204.1 GCA_023390215.1 Bacteroidota bacterium
GCGCACGATGGTATGGTGAGGGTTTTCCTGCCAACAGGTACTGCAGATCTGGGTGCGATCAATGCATTTTGTTTTTCGAAAGGGGTCACACTGAATCATCTGCATCTAAAAAAGAAAAGCCTCGAAACCAAATTCTTCGAACTCACAAACTAAGATAAATGAAAGAGCTCCTAAAAACAGAGTGGCTTAAAATAAAGAATTATAATGCTTTTATCATACTCGCTTCCCTGTTTGTATTGGGTGTATTCACGGCAAATTATATCGTGTACACGTTCACGAAAGAAGTAGTGAATAATGCGAACACCGCCGGGTTAATGTCTACGTTTTCACCTTACAACTTTGATAAAACCTGGCAAACAACCAGCTATGCCACCGGGTTTCTATTGATTCTCCCTGCGTTGCTTTTGATTATTCTTACCACAAACGAATATACCTACAGAACAAACCGGCAAAACATTATTGATGGCTGGAGCAGAGAGGAGTTTATACATGTCAAACTCATGATGGCGCTGATTTTTGCAATTGTCACCACGTTGCTGGTAATTTTATCTGCGCTCATCTTTGGATTTGCGTCCGGCACATCATTTTCCCTCGAAGGTTTTTCCCACGTGGGCTTTTTCTTCGTGAAAGCCCTTTCCTATAATCTTCTGGCGATCCTGATCAGCGTATGGATCAAGCGGACGGGTTTTGCCATTGGCCTGTATTTTATCTACCTCGGTGCGGAAAATATCATCTCCCAGCTTCTCGATGTTTGGAGCGTGAAGATCAGGAAAGACCATGGTATCGACCTGGGAAGTATGGGCGATTATCTGCCCATGAATGCATCCGACGGGTTGCTGACTTTTCCGGAAAATCCCATGAAAGCAGTGGCAAGATCTGTGATGCCTACGGATTATACCTGGCTTGTTATGGTTCTCGCGGCTGTTTATCTTTTCTTATTCTTCCATTTCGCTCGCAGGCATGTTAAAATATCCGACCTGTAAACGGTTTGCTTTGGTGAGGTCATAAAGGCAGTCGTCGATAAAACCAAATTTGAATACGAAGCCAAGTTCGCGGCTTAGAAAATTGCTAACGGTGGTGCTTTTCAATATTTCTGAAGCGCCTTCTCCTTTTATTATTTTTAATATGAAACCCGGGACATTGATCAGCATATATTTCTTCTTCAATTTTTTGCCCAGCCTTAACATAAATTCATAAAGCGTGAGTGGAAGGTTGGCAACCGCATTTACCGGGCCTTTGATCTCAGGATTATGCATGAGGTGGATATACAACCTGCAGAGATCGGCAATATGGATCCAGCTTAACCGCTGATTACCGCTACCGGGTATAGGTACCAGTTTATATTTAAACAATTTTTTCAACTCCGGAAACGCGCC
The DNA here is from genome assembly GCA_023390215.1 of Bacteroidota bacterium. Taxonomy (GTDB): domain Bacteria; phylum Bacteroidota; class Bacteroidia; order Chitinophagales; family Chitinophagaceae; genus Ferruginibacter. The sequence goes on from JAEWDG010000204.1 coordinate 1,377, forward strand.
GCCATCGCGGCTTAACACTATTCCTGTCCGCACAAGGCAGGTGCGTATATATTCCCTTTTTGGCTGTAACAGCGTTTGTTCCCATTCGTAGCAGAGTTCACCCAGGAAGTCTTTTGCATGCGGATCATTTTCCATGAATTGATTACGGAGGTCTTTATCCGGTCCATAATAACCAATAGCCGATGCGCCGATCAGAGCCCTGGTCTTTATGGGGCCTGCATTTAATGTGTCGATCAAAAACTGTGAGCTGAGAACGCGGCTGTCGCGGATTTCTTTTTTATATTTTTTTGTCCAGCGATGATCCATCACACCTGCCCCCGCAAGATGAATTATATAGTCGCAACTTCTTAAAAGATTGCCATCAATTATCTTATTTTCCCAGTCCCAGTGTGAGTATGTAACATCGGGATGATCTGAAATCCTGTTTTTTGAACGGGTAAAGATGATGATCTGGTAACGGAAATCATGCAGCATTTTGATCAGCGTTTCCCCGATCAACCCTGTGCCCCCTGTAATTCCAATTTTCTTGAATGCGTAAAATTCTTTCTCGTGGTCCATTTGTTAAAATTAGAAACTGCTGTGATTTCCTGTTCGGTGTTTAAATCGTAAATTTCAGAGTAATTTCTTCTCATCATGCGTGTAATTTCCCCTTTTTTCATTCTGATTTCAATTTTTTTTGGTTCCCCGGCTATTTCCCAGCAAATCAGCTTTTCAGAGATCAGGAATGAAGAAAACAAGGATATGAGCTTTGAAGTGCTGGGGAAAATCGGCGCTAACTATGTTGTTTACAAAAATATCCGCTGGAAACACGTATTGACATTTTACGATAAAGACATGCGGATCGTCAAGAATCACCGCATTGATTTCGTTCCCGATCGCACGTATAATATAGATATCGTAGCCACAGCAATGGATTTTTTAATGGTTTATCAATACCAGAAGAACAACATTGTGTATTGCAGGGCTGTAAAACTGGATTCTTTAGGTGAAAAAATAGGCGAACCCGTCACCATAGATACTACACGTTTAGCCATACTCAGCGAGAACAAAATCTACAATATGGTTTCAAGCCAGGATAAAAAGCACGTTATGGTTTATAAAATGTACAAAAGCCATGGCCAGTTGAACGTGGTGACCAAAACCTTTGACGATATGCTTTCGCTTACCGACAGTACGAGGGATCTGTATGATTACAACGAAAGAAAAGATATTTATTCCGATCTCTCCCTTGCCAATGACGGAGGAATATTCTATAGTCGCAGCATAAAAAAGTCAGCCCGCGATGAAATTGCTGAACTCATGGTAGTCGCGAAAATTCCCGGGCAACCTTCGTTCCAAATACCGGTGAATCTGCAGGATCGTTACCTCATCGATGTGGTAGGTAAATATGATAACCTGAACAATCAATATCTCCTGAATTCCCTTTACAAAGTAGAAACAAATGGCAGGATCAAAGGACTTTTCTCTGCCGTTGTAAATGCTCAGGATCCCCAGCGCATGCTAACTGCTTTTAATGAATTTCCGGATAGCCTGAGGGGAGATATCGCCAGCTCAGGACAGGCAAGGTTTGCTTTCGATGACCTGAATCTCGAAGACGCAGTCATTAAGAAAGACGGGGGTTTTGTACTTTTTGCCGAAGATCAGTCAACGCAAACCCGGGACGGGAACCCATATTATAACCGCTATTATTCGCCCTATTCGCTTTATAATAATTATTATCTCTATAACCCGGGTTATTATAATTATTACAGACCCTACGGTTATGGAAGTCCATATTACCAGACCAGTGTCCGGTATTATTACAACGAGATTCTTATTTTAAGTGTAGATAAAGATTTGAAAGCGCAATGGAACAGTGTTATTCCGAAACAGCAGGTAGACGATGATACTGACAATTATTTGTCATTTTCCACTATGAACACCGGGGGAGAGATACATTTTATCTATGTACAGAAAGATAATAACCGCCAGGTGCTGAGCAATGATGGCTTGTTTCCGGGGGGCCAGATGAAGCGCTATCCTACACTAAAAAGCAGGGAACGCGGTTATGAATTCATGCCCAGGTTTGCAAAACAGGTGGAGTACAATGTTATGATTATCCCCTGCATGTACCGGAATAATATCGCATTTGCGCGGGTTGTATTTTAATATCGGCGGCTACAAAAATTGAAGGTATTTTTGTTTCGTGACAGGCGTTTTTCGGGCCAACAATCCCTATAATAATTTTTTACTTTTTCTTTATGCCCTTGTGCTGAAGTTTCCCATGTTTTTGGGAAACACCGACCCTGTAAGCAGTTCGGTCGATGGGTTTATGTATGAAGCGCTTTTAAGAAAAATTGAAAAATTCACTGTATTCCCCGCCGGTGCCCTGCTTGCATTTCTGCTCGTGCTTTCCCAGGCTTTGCTCCTGAACGCCCTGGTTAACAGGTATCGCATGATGCAAAAAAGCAATTACCTCACGGGAATGAGTTACCTGCTGATCAGCAGCCTTTTTGTGGAATGGTTCAGGCTTAGTTCTGTAATGATCGTAAGCTCTTTAATCATTTGGGCCTTATCTAAACTATCCGATATACATATCAACCCGAATCCCCGCACAACGATTTTTAACATCGGTATGCTTGTGGGGATCTCCGGCTTTTTTTATTATCCGGCCTTTCTTTTCCTGATCTTGGTTTTCTTCGGACTTGCATTGAGTCGGCCTTTTCGCTTTCAGGAGTGGTTGCTTGCGCTGCTTGGCCTCATCGCACCTTATTACTTCCTGCTTGCCATATTGTTTCTGCGGGGCCGGCTTGATCTGCCTGCCCTTCCTGCCTTATCCTTCAATTTGCCTGTTATCGAAAACAAAAACTTCGTTTTACTGGCTGTGATACTGGTCACGGTGCTTACCCTTGCCGGTATCTATTTTGTAAATCAGAATATGCGCAGGCAGGTAGTACAAACAAGAAAGAACTGGAACCTTATATTCTTCTATCTTGTTTTGGCAATTTTTCTTGGATTTTTTAATCCTGCTCATGCCTTCGGGTATTTTTTCCTGGCAGCAGTTCCATTGGCAATGATCGCGGGTGCCGCTTTTCTTTACCCTGAAAAACGATGGTTCAGGATCACCCTTCACTGGAGTATGGCCGCAATTGCACTGTTGACAGCTTATTACCTCCGTAAATAAGTGATTAGCTAATTTTGTGACATAATAATAGCTTATGAAGTTTGGCGTAGTAGTATTTCCCGGTTCGAATTGTGATCGCGACATGATTGGCGCTTTGCGTGATAATCTTGGACAGGAGGTGATTGAGCTCTGGCATAAGGATAAAGACCTTGATATGTTTGGCGAAGATGATTGTATTGTTCTGCCCGGGGGCTTCAGTTATGGCGATTATCTCCGCTGCGGGGCTATTGCACGTTTCAGTCCCATGATGCAATCCGTGATCGGTTTCGCGAATAAAGGAGGAAAAGTACTTGGGGTCTGCAACGGTTTCCAGATTTTATGTGAATCAGGGCTGCTTCCGGGCGTTTTGCTTCGAAATCAGCAACAACAGTTTATTTGCAGGAATGTTTATTTGAAACATGCAAATGCCGCCCACTCCGAAATACTGAGAATCCCGATTGCCCATGGCGAAGGACGATATTATGCTGATGAAAAGACCATTACTTCTTTAAAAGAAAACAATCAGATCATTTTCCGCTATTGCAACGCTGAAGGGGAAGCAACGGAAGATGCAAACCCTAATGGAGCACTGGAAAACATCGCTGGAATTTCTAACATAAATGGAAACGTGATCGGCATGATGCCACATCCGGAAAGAGCCTGTGATCCACATCTTGATAACCTGGACGGAAAAACGGTATTCCAAAAATTGTATGGTATATTAAACTGATATGCTAAATTTCAGAATGCAGTTAGATCTAACAATCCGATGTATATATTAACATAGTTTAACAGGCAAAGGCCTGAATCGCTTCTAATTTTGCATCACTAATATGGAATTAATGAAAAAATTTACACTGATTGTTGCCCTCATCTTTGGAGTATTTTCGGTTTCATTCGGGCAGATTGAAAACCCTGTGAAATGGGAATATACAGCCAGAAAAATATCAGACAAGACCTACGAAATTCACCTCACTGCTGTGATTGATGCTAACTGGCATGTGTATGCGCAGGAGGCCGGAGAAGGCCCTGAACCCACAACAATCAAATTCACCGCGAATCCCCTGGTTAAAAGAGAGGGGAAAGTAAAAGAAATAGGCAAACTGGAATCTGCTTATGATCCTAACTTCCGGTCAACATTAAGGTATTACGCGCAGAAAGTAGATTTTGTTCAGAAAGTAAAAACCAAAACAGCTGCCAATACCATCGTAAACGGAACCATCACGTATATGGTATGCAACGACAGGAAATGTCTTCCCCCGA
>JAEWDG010000243.1 GCA_023390215.1 Bacteroidota bacterium
TAGGCGCATCCGTCTATTTTTATTTTCAGAACCAAAAGAAAACAGATAACCTGGAGAAATTGGTTACGCCGAAAGATACAGCTGCTGAAGAAATACAGGGAACTGACTCAACTGTTATCAGAAGTAAAACAAACTTGTTGCCCCAACCTCCCCGGCTTTCAGGCGATTCAACGAAACCCGCATCTGATAGCCTTCAAATAGTATTTAAAACTTATTCCAGTGAGGATGCTGCTAACCTCGCGCTAAAAAAATATATCAGTTTTGGCCATAAAGTAAACCTGCATAAGAGAGATTCATCACGCTATGAATTGTATCTGAATCTACCTTCAGCAGGAACAGATACAACAAAAGCTATAGACTCACTCCGCAAATTCTTTGGCGGTAATCCCTATGTACGACCATGAAAGCCGGAACATCCAGGTGGGTGATCATTTTGTATTGGGTAGCCGTAATTGCAGGTTGTATCGCATCTGAATACAACTGGAGAAATACAGATCTGTTTGTAAAACCCCTGCTCATACCGCTTCTTTTGCTTTGGGTGTTTTTGGACATTGCTCCTGGCCACCGACCTTTTGCGATCATTGCCGGATTATTATTTTCCTGGCTTGGAGACATCTTGCTGATGTTCGATAAAGAATACCCTGTATGTTTTATTTTCGGGCTTGCTTTCTTCCTCATCACACACATACTGTATACGTTGTATTTTTTAAGACAAAAAAAATCAACGTGGAAAATTTCGGAAGCATTCTGGTTGATCCCCGTTTTCGGCTATGCCGTCGTGTTAGTAACATATCTGTATCCCAATTTGGGTGAATTGAAAGTACCCGTGCTTTTATACGCCCTGGTGATATCCTTCATGCTGTTTTCTACGCTTTTATTTCCTGACATTTCAGGAGTAAAAACCTTTCTTGTTGCAGGCGCTGTATGGTTCGTGACCTCTGACTCATTGCTCGCCGTAAACAAATTCGCACTCGCAATGCCATTCGCATCTACATTTATACGCCTGTCTTATGCCCTCGCTCAATTTCTGATCGTTGCTGCAATAATCCGTTACCGGAATAAATCAAGTGCTGTAAATTTGAATATATAATTAAGTATGGAATTCATTGATTATTATAAAGTGCTGGGCGTAAATAAGAGCGCTTCAGACGAAGATATAAAGAAAGCTTACCGCAAACTGGCACGCAAATATCATCCGGATGTTAATCCAAATGATGAAGAAGCGCATAAAAAATTTCAACAGATCAACGAAGCAAATGAAGTGCTGAGCGACCCGGATAAAAGAAAAAAATACGATAAGTATGGTAAGGACTGGCAGCATGGTGAAGCCTATGAGCAGGCCCGTCGACAGCAACAACAATCTTATGGAGGTGCGGATTTTGGTGGAGGTTTTAGCGGTGCAGATTTCGAATCCGGCGGGTTTTCTGATTTCTTCCAGTCGATGTTTGGCGGCGGAAGAAGCCGTGCACGTTATCGCGGCAGCGATTTAACAACAACAATCAGCCTGACACTAACGGATACGTTCAAAACAGAAAAAAGAACCCTGTCAATAAACGGAAAAAATATCCGCATCACAATACCGGCAGGTATCGAACATGGGCAGCAGATCAAATTACAGGGTCATGGTGAACCCGGTGCGAATGGTGGTCCTGCGGGTGATCTCTATATCACATTTAATATTGTAAATAATACGCCTTTCAGCAAAATGGGAAACGATCTTTATCTCACCAGGGAAATCGATTTATACACAGCCATCCTCGGTGGCGAGATTTTGGTTGATACCATTGACGGGAAACTTAAAGTGAAAGTGAAACCTGAAACGCAAAACAATACCAAGATCAGGCTTAAAGGGAAAGGTGCACCGGTTTATAAAAAAGAAGGTCAGTTCGGCGACCTATATATTACTTATGTCGTAAAACTTCCGCAGAACCTAACCGACAAGCAAAAACAACTATTTACGGAACTTTCTAAATTATAAGTTATGCCGGTAACAAAGCTGATAGCCGTAAAAGAATTTTGTAACCACCACCGGATAGACCAGGAACTCATCCTGGCTTTTGAATCCCGTAAACTTATCGCACTGGTAAAAGAAAAGCGATCCTATTATATCCCCCGGCCCGAACTTCCTTTGGCCGAAAAACTGGTTCGGCTTTATAATCATCTGGGCATCAACCTGGAAGGTCTGGAGGTAGTATTACCCCTGCTCGAGCGCATTGAAAAACGCGACCGTGAATTAACCGAACTCCGGAGGAGGCTGTCGTTCTACGAGAAACAGTAGAAACATATTCCCAAAAAATTATTTTTAAACAAACGTTTAATTAATTCAAACATTTGTTTAGTTTTGTGCCCGCTTAATTATGGCGTACACAGAAAAGCATTCTCATATCATCCAGACAGCGGAAAAATTATTCGCTGAAAAAGGCTATGAGGCCACCACTGTTCGCGACATAGCAGAAGCAGCCGGTATCAACCTCGCCATGATCTCCTATTACTTCGGTAGCAAGGAAAAACTGCTGGAAGCCCTGTTTGATCAGCGGATGCAAGCTACAACCATCCGTATCCGCGAGATTGGCGCCATGGAAACACTGGATCCCTGGCAAAAGCTGGAAATTTTGATCGATGAGTATATCAACCGTGCCATGTTCCGGCAGGAGTTTTATAAGGTGATGATTTGTGAGCAGGTGATCAATAAAAACACACAGGTACTCCACAATCTGAAATGTATTAAACTGGAGTATGCAAATTTGATTGGCGGCATAATTGCAGAAGGTCAGAAAAAGAAAATGTTCGGAAAGAACATAGACACGGTAATGCTTTTAACCTCGATGACAGGAACCGTAATGCATATGCTGGTTAATCAGGATTATTACCGGGAGTTTTTGAAACTGGGCAAAAAGAAAGATGAGGAATTTAAAACAATACTGACGGAAAATCTCCGGAAACAGGTGCGAACCATTTTTAAAGCAACCTTAGATTATGAACGATAAACGAATATTCATTCTTGCCATATTGTGCTGTTTTTCGCTGGCTGGTTTTTCGCAGGAAATAAAACAACTTACCCTTCAGGAAGCCATTGAGCTCAGTTTAAAGAACAGCAAGCAACTTAAAATTTCACAGGCGAGAATCGATGAAGCACTGGCTCAGGCGGAAGAGGCGAAACAGGCCAGGCTGCCCGACCTAAAGATTAGCGGAAGTTATCTGCGTTTGAACAGTGCGAAAATAGATTTGAAATCCGCTTCTGATAGCGGTGGATCATCTGGCGGTGGTCCGAAGGTGAACCAGGCAATTTACGGGATGGCCAATCTTTCGTTTCCTGTTTATGCGGGTGGAAGAATCAGATATGGAATTGAATCAGCGAAATATTTAGCGGAAGCGGCCAAACTTGATGCTGAATCGGATGCCAGCGATATCATTTTCAATACCACAAGAGCCTATGTAAATCTTTATAAGGCTTATGA
>JAEWDG010000254.1 GCA_023390215.1 Bacteroidota bacterium
GTGTACTGATCCTGTTTTTTGTGTTTTCTATCATCCGCCAGCAACGCAGGGTGCTTCAACTCAATAGACAGAAAGTATTGGCTGAAATATCCGCGCTCGAAAACGAAAGAGCAAGGGTTGCCAATGATCTGCACGACGAGATCGGTCCCCGTTTGTCGGCCATCAAAATGCGCATTAACAGTTTTGATCTGGTTGAAGAAGAAGATGTAACAGAACTAAAAACAATCAATAATCAGATAGATGAAATGCTGAAGCAGGTAAGGGAAATATCATTTGGTTTAATGCCCAGTTCCCTGCTCAGAAAAGGCCTGGTTACGGCTATCGGTGAGTTTTCCGATAATTTTAATAAGGGTGCTTCTCCCATGAGAATCGATTTTCAAAGCAAAGGATCTGAAAAAGCTTCCGATGATATTTCAGTTCATGTTTATCGCATCGTTCAGGAGACTGTTCAAAACGCATTAAAATATTCGCAGGCAAGTAAGATCGACATCATCGCAGATTTTTCCGATTCGCATTTGCTGAACCTGAAAATATCAGACGATGGTATTGGCTTTGATCAGCGCAGCGTTGTTAAAGAAGCGGCAGGATTCGGACTCCGAAGTTTGTTAAGCCGGACTGAACTCATTGGCGGTAAGATGTATCTGGAAACCAAACCGGGAAAAGGCGTGAAATATGAATTCCTTATTCCACAAAAAATATGATACAGTCAACTCCCATAAACATAATCATAGCCGATGATCATGAACTTTTTCGTGACGGCTTTAAAGTGCTTCTTAATAAGATAAAGTCAGTTAAGTTGGTGGCTGAAGCCGGTAATGGGGAGGAACTCATTCAACTGGTGCAGCAGCACCGGCCGGATATTGTGATCACTGATATTAAAATGCCGCTCATGGACGGCATCACGGCCACCAGGCTTTTATCGAAACAATTTCCGCAAACAGGTATCATCGCCTTATCTATGTTTGAAGAAGAAAACCTGGTTGTAGATATGCTGGAGGCGGGCGCAAAAGGCTATCTCCTGAAAAATGCACAGAAGGCTGAAATTCTTCATGCGATCACGGAAGTATATCATGGAAATAATTTCTACTGCGCGGAAACAAATAAGAAGCTGATAAATCTGATCGCCCGCAGCAGTCATGAATCCCACTACAGGGTTAACAGAAACGATTTTAACGAAAGAGAACTTAGTATCATCAGGCTGATCTGTCAGGAAATGTCTAACCGGGAAATTGCAGAACAACTTAATCTCAGTAAGAGGACAGTGGAGGGTTATCGCGACCGCATTATGGAAAAGATCGGAGCCAAAAATTCTATTGGCATCGTGATCTATGCCTTGCGTCACGCTATATATAAATTTGATACCGATTCAGTATCTGGTTAAGGGCAGAGTAAAAACGGGCTTACGTATACAATATTACCAAGCAGCGGCCTACCGAACATCCGTATAAATACCTGATTTTTTATGTTTTTTTCACCGGGGGCTTTTATTAATGCCTTACATTATATTTTTTAATAATAATTAATACTCCACATGTTAAAATTCTCTAAATCGTAAAATGTACTACAAGTCTTCAGCTATAGTTTAAGGAAATTCGTGAACGTAAAAACCGGCTATGTAAGAAAATGTCCACAATCTTCAAAAGCTGAAATAAAAACTATGAAAAACATCTTCAAAAAGCCCGGGTTTGTAATGTTTCTATTGCTGGCCCTGCATTTCCCTTTACTTTTCGCCCATCCCGTAATTCATAGCGAGATACCGGCTGCAACCACCGAAACCGTGGCTGGGGATAAATATTTTTCTGCTTATGAATCCCTGGGTCTTGAATCTGCGGGCTTATCACGTAAAGCATTTTACGCAGGTATGAAAGGGTTTGAAAAACTCAGATCAGCCGGGAAACTCAACAACGATCATATTATTTCCATCGCTGATTTTACAAAATCTTCTAAAACCAAACGCCTTTTTGTAATCGATCTCGATCAAAACAAAATTTTGTATAAAACCTACGTAGCGCACGGCCAGGGTTCGGGAGAAGAATTTGCCAAAAAATTTTCCAACATTCCTGAAAGTCTCCAAAGCAGTCCCGGTTTTTATGCTACTTCAACCACCTACGGTGGCAAACACGGTTATTCACTGAAACTTGAAGGCCTTGAATCCGGAATAAACGATAAAGCTGATCAGAGGGCTATTGTTGTCCATGGTGCGGATTATGTAAGTGAACAGTTTATTCGCGACCATGGCTATCTGGGAAGAAGTTGGGGTTGCCCTGCCATTCCTGAAAATCTGCATAAGCCGATAATCAATACCATTAAGAATGGTTCCCTGCTTTTTATTTACAGCGAGACACCCCAATACTTGAATAAGTCACGAATATTGAATAGTTGACATAAGGCCCTTAAAGGGCCTTTTTTAATTCCTGATTTTTTACCTTCATGAAAAATCGGTAATGGAATTAAAAGATTTATTAAGGGGTACAGGCGTGGCCATTATCACTCCGTTTGACAAAGAAGGTGAGATAGATTTTCACGCACTGGGTAACCTCATTGAGTACATCATAAGCAATGGTATTGAATATATCGTAAGTCTGGGAACTACCGGAGAAACTCCGGTGCTCGACCGCCAGGAAAAGATCGATATTATTGATTTTACTACCCGGACCATCGACAAAAGGGTGCCCCTTGTAATTGGTGTGGCAGGAAATAATACAAGATCTGTGATCGAAGATCTGCGGCACTTTCCGCTGTCGGGAGCAGATGCTATATTAAGCGCAAGCCCCTATTACAACAGGCCTTCCCAGGAAGGGATATTTCAACACTACGAAGCCATCGCCAAAGAAAGTCCCCGCCCTGTGATTCTGTATAATGTGCCTGCAAGAACAGGAAGAAATATGACGGCCGGTACCACACTCAGGCTTGCGAACAGCGTGGAGAATATTTGCGGAATAAAAGAGGCGAGCGGAGATCTCGTTCAATGTATGAAAATCCTGAAAGATGCCCCCCCTCATTTCGCGGTGATCAGTGGGGACGACGCACTGGCGCTTCCGCAGATCGCATGCGGGATGACAGGATTGATAAGCGTGGCAGCAAATGCTTTCCCGGCAACTTTGGGCGCCATGGTGCAATCGGCGCTTGCATCTGATTTTGAAAAGGCAAAAACCCTGAACGATTCGTTGATGGATGCATATGATCTGATGTTCGAAGAAAATAATCCTGCCGGTGTAAAAGCTGTGCTTGCTGAAATGAAGATTATAGAAAACCAACTTAGGTTGCCCGGCATTCCGGTAAGCGGTAATCTGCAAATGCGCATAAAAGACCTGATCGCAACAAATCCTGATTTGCATTGAAGCCGTTAATCCTGAGTTTAATCTTCTGCCTGAATGGGTTCGTCTTAAATGCCCAGGTAAGTTTATCGATAAAAGTGAAGGCAGATATGGT
>JAEWDG010000303.1 GCA_023390215.1 Bacteroidota bacterium
CACAGCCATTTTCTCGCCTGGTTGAATTGTTACATCGTGGAGCATTCTGCTGTTTTTCACCTGCTCTACCGCGTAAACCGAATATCCAAGTGAACGTAGATCCTGAATGGCTTCTGCTGCTGTTTTGAAATATTTCCAGCTAACCGTATCTTCTGCGCCCAGCGCGGTTTTACGAATTTCTTTATGCGGAGGGTGAGCTGTATAACCAATAATGTAAATCGATTCAAGCAGAAAAGCATCTGCTGTCCGGAAAAGACTGCCAACATTATAAGCGCTGCGAACGTTTTCAACCACTGCGATCACCGGAAGTTTTTTTGACGCTCGAAATTCCTCTACGGATTTCCGGTTCAATTCTTCCATGGTCAGTTTCTCCATCCGGCAAAAATACAATTAAGCAGGCTGTCCCTGGTGAAGTGTCATCTTTTCCGTTTCTTTCTGTTCAGCACGTTGCAGTGCGGCCGCAATGAAATGAACAAAAAGTGGGTGGGGATTTTCGACCGTACTTTTTAATTCCGGGTGGTATTGTACCCCAATAAAGAATGGATGGTTCGGAAGTTCAACAATTTCAACAAGCCCTGTTTCGGGATTGCGTCCGCTTGCGATCATTCCCGCATGCTGAAAATCATTCAGAAAATTATTATTGAATTCCCAGCGATGCCTGTGGCGTTCGTTCACGCGTGTGGCATTGTTGTAAATTTTTGCGGCAAGACTTCCAGGCATCAGATCGCAGGGATAAGCGCCTAAACGCATTGTGCCGCCTTTTTTCTTGATCTTTTTCTGCTCTTCCATTAGCGCAATAACAGGGTGTGCTGTCTTGCTGTCCATTTCAGTTGAATGTGCATCACTCCAACCGATCACATTGCGTGCGTATTCGATTACCGACATCTGCATACCGAGGCAAATACCAAAAAACGGAAGATTTTGCTCGCGTGCAAAACGCACGGCAGCAATTTTTCCTTCCACACCTCTGGATCCAAAGCCTGGCGCCACAAGGATACCATCCAGATCTTTAAAACTCTCTACAATATTTTCGGGCGTGAGAAATTCAGAATGTATATTTCTCACCTGAACCTTACACTGGTTTACAGCGCCTGCATGAATGAAAGCTTCCAGGATCGATTTATACGCATCCTGCAATTCAATATATTTTCCGATCAGGCCTATGGTAATCTTTCTTTTTGGATGGTTTAATTTATCGAGAAATTCCCTCCAGCGTCCAAGGTCAGGCGCTGCATAGCCGTTGATATGAAGTTTTTTCAAAACCGTTACGTCCAGTCCTTCCTGCAACATTTTCAGCGGTACTTCATAAATGGTACTGGCATCCATTGCTTCAATTACAGCATTGGCTTTTACATTACAGAAAAGTCCGATTTTTCTCCGAATTTCAGGGCTCAGCGGATGTTCGGTTCTGCATACGATAACGTCGGGCGTCACACCTTCCTGGCTCAACATTCTCACACTATGCTGTGTAGGTTTGGTTTTGAGTTCTTTTGCGGCTTTGAGGTATGGAATCAGGGTTAAATGAACGACAAGACAATCTTCCTCCGGCATTTCCCATTGTAACTGGCGAACCGCTTCAACGAAAGGCAAACTCTCAATGTCGCCGACTGTACCCCCGATTTCGGTGATAACGATATCGTAATCACCGGATTCACCAAGTAAAAGCATACGGCGTTTAATCTCATCCGTTATATGCGGAACAACCTGAACGGTTTTCCCAAGATACTCGCCCTCTCTTTCTTTATTAATAACAGTCTGGTAAATTCTGCCTGTAGTTACATTATTCGCCTGGGATGTAGGTATGTTCAGAAAACGTTCGTAGTGACCAAGATCAAGATCTGTTTCTGCGCCATCATCAGTAACATAACATTCGCCGTGTTCGTATGGATTAAGTGTTCCCGGATCTACATTGATATAAGGATCAAATTTCTGGATCGTAACTTTCAAGCCACGACTTTGCAATAATTTAGCCAGGGAAGCAGCGATAATTCCTTTACCCAAAGAAGAAGTCACACCACCCGTCACGAAAATGTACTTAGCCATACCTGCGCTTTAGCGTTTTAAAAACAAAAACCCCATCAACAGGTTTGTTGTGAGAACGTTTTGTTTTACTGTTTTAAATGAAAAAAACTTGACCGGCGGAGGGGAAAAAAATCCGGGAGGTCATGCAAAGATAAAATTTATTTTCAGCCCCCGGAAAATTGATGCAGGCTTTTTATTTTTTTCTGAAAATGTTTAGAATTAAGTCTTAAAAACCTGGCTGCACTATAATAATGCCCCTGATTTCTATACAGTTGCAGGGAATGTTCCAGGAGTCCCCAAATTAGCTGCGCTGATCAGTGATAATTTCCCGGCCCAATTTGACGTAGCTTATTATTTTAGCCTTATCCTAAAAGCAGCTTTGGGTAATCATAAGTTAGAGACCTCTGTAGAAACTAAGTTTGAGGACTTTTTTCGATGGATCAGTGAACATCCGTTGGGATAAGGATCCCGATATGCATAGCCAATTATGCACGCAGGTATATCAACTTTTTCTTTAATACAGGAACCGGTTCATGAATTGGGGCAAAATCATTTGGAAAAGATTTGTCACCTGAGGTGGATACCCGAAAGAAAATCTGATGGTTGCATGGGATGGAATAGATACCGATCGCTATCGCAGAATATATTTTCTTTTCAGTTCCTTATATAAGGTCCTTCGTCAGGATCTAGTTTCCCGGATAAAAGTGGTTATTATTTATGGGAAGATTATCGTAAAAATATAAGCCAGAAGGTTTATGATCAGCACAACGCCGTAGAGCACATTGGTTTTACCTTTGTTAAGCGATAACATTACTGTGAATATGCTAAGCATAACCAGGGCTGTCGCTTTTGATCTATACCCAACACCAGTTGCATGTCGAAAACAACAGCGATCACTGCCACGGTAGGAATGGTTAATCCAATGCTTGCAAGGGCAGATCCGAGGGTTAAATTGATGCTGGTTTGTAACTTATTTCTTCTTGCAGCTTTGATCGCGGCTATCCCTTCGGGTAATAAGATCACGGCAGCGATCACAACACCTACAAGAGACTCCGGCAGACCCGCATTCTCTATCGCCGTTGTAATGGCCGGCGATAATGATTTCGCCTGGAGCACAACGATTGTAAGGCTGATCAGCAACATCATTAAACTAAAGAATGTGTCGGCTTTTCCCGGATGGTGAACCAGTTTGTCATCATCCGGTTCTTCCGGAGTGATAAAATACTCTTTATGCCTAACCGTCTGGATTAAAAGAAAACTTCCATAGATAAAGAGACAGGCGACAGAAATAAAAATAAGTTGTGCCGTATTATAACTGGGGCCCTTTATACTGGTTGTATAATTGGGCAGGAGAAAAGTAAGTACAATGATCGCCACCAGGCTTACCAACGCAGTATTGGCTGATGATCGCTGAAAAAATTGTTCGCGGTGCCGAATCCCGCCTATTAACAGACAGGCGCCCAATAGCCCATTCATGATAAGCATTACGGCAGAGAAAACGGTGTCACGCGCGAGGAAACGTGTCTGCTCTCCTCCACCCAGCATTAAAGTAACAATCAGCGATACCTCGATAGCCGTGATACTTATGGCCAGCACCACCGTTCCAAATGGTTCACCTACCCGATGGGCGATCACTTCGGAATGATGAACGGCAGCGAGAACACTGCCCACCAGGAGAATGGCTACGATCAATTGCAACCATCCCGAAGCGGGTGCACGATCAAACATATAAACAGACCAGGAAATAACCGGAACCACCGTTGACAGGTGTAAGAATCGCTTCACCGTCAAAAGATAACAAAAAATAGTTTGCCGCCTCAAAAGCTATATCATTAAAAACCGTAGTTAGAACGATAC
>JAEWDG010000037.1 GCA_023390215.1 Bacteroidota bacterium
ATCGACAGGATGATGAAAGATGAAAAGCAGGTTGATACAACGTACCGCCGTGTTTCAGCGGAGAAATTGTTCAACTGGCTTGAATCTCAGATCACTTATACGGAGAAATCAGTTACTCCGGAACAATTGAATGAAATGCAACACCATCATCACCATTAAGATTTGTGTTGATGCAATAAATAATAAAGGGAGCCAGTGGCTCCCTTTATTATTTATAATTTGTCTTATTTTTTATTCCCTTCTACATCCAGTTCAATAATCTCATACCCCAGTTTTTGAAGTGTGGGAAGTATGCTGGCCTTATCGCCAACCAATACTATATAGAATTTATCGTAGGTAAGCCATTTTTTCGCGAGCTGGCTGATCTCCTGTTTGGTCAGGCTTTTCAATATCCGGTTTTGCTGACTCACATAGTCTGAAGGAAGATTGTAATCCAGCAGGCGTTTAATAAAGCTGGCTTTCTGGGCGCCCGTTTCATAAGCCAGGGCATCGCGTTGACCGATAGCATTTTTAGTAAAAACAAGTTGGTCGTCTGTGATACCCTGGTCGGCATAACCTTTTATATCTTTCATAATATCGATCAGCGCACTATCGGTTGCGTTAGAACGAATTCCGGAAGAGAATACATAGGATCCATCATATTCATTTCCATTGAAAGAAGAGCGGGCCCCATAGGTCCAGCCTCTTTCTTCACGCAGGTTCATGTTCAGAATACTGTTGAAACCTCCGCCCAAAGCGTAATTCATTACCCCTGATTTATAAAATTCTCCTGTGGCGTCGTATTTAAGATGCGTAAGATAACCTACACGGAATTCTGTTTGTGCAGCGTTTGGCACATCCACGAGATAGATTTTTGTTGCTGTAACAGCAGGAGTATTTCCCGGATCTGAATTCAATTCCACTTTTTTATCGGGAAGATTGTGCAGGAATTTTAATTTGGGATAGATCTCATTCTCCGTAACATCACCCACCACAACTACCTTGGCACCGCGGCTGGTCATATAATTATTGTAATAATTCTCTACATCACTTAATATAAGGCTGTTCACAGAGGCTTCTGTGCCTTCTTCACGCATGCCCCAGATCCCGGGGCCATAATTTATTTTATCATAAACGGCAGAGGCGATCAAACGAGGCGTTGCCCGGTATTGCTTAAAATTTTCCATCGCCTGTTTTTTATTCCGGTCAAACGCATCCTCCGTGAATTTTGGTCTCAATATTCTTTCTTCAAGTAATGCCAGAGATTTATCCAGGTTCTTTTTGAGGCATTGCAACGAGAAACTGATATTATCAAGATCGCTGCCAACACTTATCCTGCTTCCGAGTTTTTCCAGTTCATATGCAAACTGTTCTGCGGAATAGTTCTTTGTGTCCTCCGACAGCATATCTGCAACCATTGGCGCAAGCCCTGTCTTTGAGATATCTAAGCCTTTTGTAAGATGTCCGCCCGGAATGGTTATCAATACATTTACGACAGGGATCTCCGTATTCTGTGTTCCGATATATTTTATGCCGTTCGATTCTTCTTTTTTCCAGAAAGGAGGAACTTTTACCACCGGGTTAGCACCATTGCCCGGGATTTTACTGCGGTCGAAACTGCCTTTTACTTTATTGTATTTCAATCCTGCATATCCATAATCCGGATGCGTATAGTGAGTAGTGTCAACGCTGTAATTGTCGGGCCGGGCAGGAATATTATCTTTTTTTGTCAGAACCGATAAGATCACAGCGTGTTTGTTCTTAATATATTTATTGTAAACCCTCATCACATCCGCTTTGGTCACTGCCTGATACCTGTTCAGCAGTTTTCCGATCATGTTCGGATTGCCGGTAAAAGTTTGAAAGGCCGCAAGCTGCGAAACCTTTCCTGAAACACTCTGTAGTCCATTTATATATTGGGCTTCGATCCCGCCTTTGAATTTCGCGATATCGTCATCTGTAACGCCTCTTTTTTCAAAAGCAGCCAAAACATCTGTAAACATTGAATCTGCGGCTGCCAGTGAAGTTCCCGGATATGGCCTGATGGTAAAATCAAACTCGCCGGCGAGTTCGGTGAGGCTGCTGTATGCGTTCGCCGCCAGCGCTTTTTTTGTTTTCACCAGTTCCTGGTACATAACAGAATTCTTTCCCTGGCCGAGCACCTGAGCCAGACATGCAAGTGGTGCCATATCAGCATCGTAATTTGGAACTGTTGGAAATGTTATTTCCAGTTGCGGAAGTTTAGCGTAATTATCAATATATGAAACATATCTGTCGCTGCTGATAGCAACCGGCGCCAGCACCGTTTTTTCAACTTTCGGCCCTGAAGGAATGTCACCGAAATATTTTTCTGCATACCTGATCACATCTGCTGTTTTTACATCACCGCCAACGGTTAGCGTAGCGTTGTTTGGACCATACCAGCGGAGGAAGAAATTCTTAAGATCGTTCAAAGTAACGCGGTTCAGATCTTCCACATATCCTATAGTGAGCCAGCTATATGGATGTCCGTAAGGGTAAAGATTCTTTGCACTTGTTTCACCTGCAAGCCCGTAAGGACGGTTATCGTAGTTCTGACCTCTTTCATTTTTAACCGTGCTTCGCTGATTTTCGAATTTTTCCTGCGTAACCGCATCAAGCAAATAGCCCATGCGATCCGCTTCAAGCCAAATCATTTTTTCGAGTTGGTTGCTGGGAACCGTTTCGAAATAATTCGTACGGTCACGGTTAGTTGATCCATTTAGTGAACCTCCTGCATCAGTGATGATCTTGAAATGCTCTCCTTTAGCAACGTGGTCGCTGCCTTCAAACATCATATGTTCAAAAAAATGAGCAAAGCCACTTTTTCCGATTTCCTCTCTTGCACTTCCCACGTGATAAGTAACATCCACATGCACGATGGGATCGCTGTGATCCTCATGAACAATAACGGTGAGTCCGTTGGGTAGCTGATATTTCTCGTAAGGAATCACAATCTCATTTCCTTTTTTAGAAACTTTTTCAATGAACTTTGCCTGTGCATTTGCGAAGCCTGCAACAAGCAGAAAAATGCTGAAAATACTAAGGTGCTTATTTCTCATTTATTCTGATTTGTAGTCTTTAAAGATAAGACAGCAGATCAAAAAATCGTCGATGAATTACATGAACGCGGTCAAACAATTCAAATGAATAATGATATTTCCATTGAAAGATTCCGGCAACCCTTCCGCCTCAATTTTGATAATGCACTTTCTGAAATCCGCAATGGAAGAAAAACATCACACTGGATGTGGTTTATTTTCCCTCAGTTGCGTGGATTGGGTAAAAGCACCATGGCGAATGAATATGGTTTGGTGAACCTGGATGAGGCCCGGCTATTTCTTAATGATGAGGAACTGGGCGGAGGTTTAACGACAATCACAACTGCCCTACTGCACCTGCATACCGATAACGCATATACGATTTTTGGGTCTCCTGATGAAATGAAACTGCGCTCCTGCATGACCCTGTTTTCGCAGGTAGCCGGTGAAGACAATATTTTCAAAAAAGCTTTGCAGAAGTTCTTTAATGGTGAAGCTGACACACGAACCCTAAGTCTTCTTGAGACACGTTAAGAAAAACTTAGATAGTTCCTACGGTGATTTTCGTTTAACAGGTTGTTGTGACTGCGAAAAGGTACAATCGATAATTTAATGTTCTAAACCGATTCGTAACCTAAAACCCTAAATATGCGAACCTGCATTCAGGTATTTCTTATGTTAAACTGCCTTCCTGCTATCCTGTAATCACAAAACATCAAAGTAAATCAGGTTGTGAAATAGCCATGCGATCAGATGATTGGTAGTACCTGCAACCGGAAGTTTGCGGATCGAATGTTTTCGGTATTCATATACAAATAGAATGACGTTTGAAACAGGCAAATACAGTTTGAAGTCACTTTCTTTTGAACCGGTGTCAGGGGATGAACTACAAAAGACTTTTGGTAAGTATGTTTCATTTCAAACTAACCCCTGGGGACGGCAATGGATTCTTCCCTGTGAAGACGGGGGTGGTTGTCCTGGAGGAGGCGCCACCCTCTTATAATTTTATTTCTTCGTCTGAATCATCGAAGAAACGAAATTCTGTAAGGTGATAGGCAGAGTTAGCCTTGATCTTGATTTTCTGTTTGTATTTCCAGCTCCACTTAAGCCTTTTTGAAATAAGCCCGCAGGTCAGGTGAGAATATAAAATAGGATGCACCTCGATGGTAAGACCTTTGTGTTTTTGCATAATAAGATAAGCCAGGTTTTTCTGGATCTCATCTTCAAGAATTAGCGTAGACGAAATTTTTCCGCTGCCGTTACAACTAGGACAAACTTCGCTGGTATTAATGTTCGTCTCCGGTTTCATGCGCTGACGCGTGATCTGCATCAAACCGAATTTGGTAATCGGTAAAACCGCGTGCTTAGCTCTATCAGCGCGCATAAACTCATCCATCGCATCGGCCAGCTTCTTTTTATTTTCAGCCAGCTTCATATCTATAAAATCTACTACGATGATTCCGCCAAGATCGCGTAACCTGAGCTGCCGCGCAATCTCTTCAGCAGCTTCCAGGTTGGTTTCCAGCGCGTTCTGTTCCTGGTTGTTGCTGACGCTTTTATATCCGCTGTTTACATCGATTACATGCAGCGCTTCCGTATGTTCAATAATTACATACGCTCCGCTGGGTAGATTTACGGTTTTACCGAATGAAGCTTTAACCTGTTTGGTTACACCAAAATTGTCGAATATGGGCTGGCCATTGTTATAATAAGATACGATCTCAGCTTTCTCGGGAGCAATGCGCTGAATATAGGTTTTGGTATCAGCGAAAATGCTCTTATCATTAACTACGATGCGGTTAAAATCCGCATTGAGCAGGTCGCGAAGCATGCTGGTGGTTTTGCCCTGCTCGCTTAATATTCTTGTAGGGGGAACGGCGTTCTTCAGATTTTTCTGAATGGTGGTCCAGGTACTGATGAGGTTGTTCAGGTCTTCATGAAGCTCGGCCGTGTGTTTGCCTTCCGCGGCTGTTCTAACGATCACCCCAAGATTTTTCGGTTTGATGGCTTCGATGATCTTGTGCAAACGTTTTCTTTCATCAGAAGAATGGATCTTTCTGGAAACAGCGATGATATCGTTGAACGGCGTCACAACCACAAATCTGCCGGGTAAAGAAAGCTCACAGCTCAAACGCGGAC
Organism: Bacteroidota bacterium; assembly: GCA_023390215.1. GTDB lineage: Bacteria > Bacteroidota > Bacteroidia > Chitinophagales > Chitinophagaceae > Ferruginibacter. Next base: position 5,178 of record JAEWDG010000037.1, read on the forward strand.
CTTTTGCCGCGATCGGTTCTTTGAGTATCTGCACCAGTATATTGGGTTTTCCGTTCAGTA
>JAEWDG010000063.1 GCA_023390215.1 Bacteroidota bacterium
ATTTTTCTCAGTATTTAATTCTGATGCGATAAAAAATTTTTCCCTTATTAAAGGAGGAATGCCGGCACAATACGGAGGCAGGCTGTCAAGTGTGTTGGATGTGGCCATGAAAGAAGGAAACAATCAAAAATTTCAAATCGATGCAGGCATAGGTTTGATCGCGTCCAGACTTTCTATCCAGGGCCCGATCAAGAAAAATAAATCGTCATTCATTGTTTCTGCGCGCCGCACCTATATTGACGCGATTACAAAACCATTTGTAAGTAAAAGCAGTCAGTTTTACGGATCAGGTTATTATTTCTATGATCTCAACGCAAAAGCCAACTACGAGTTTTCTCCTAAGAACAGGCTCTATCTTAGCGGTTATTTTGGACGAGATGTTTTCGATTTTGTAAATGGAACACAAAGTCTCGATATCAAAATTCCCTGGGGAAATGCGACAGCTACACTCAGATGGAATCATATTTTTAGTCAGAAATTATTTGTGAATACAACAGCTGTTTACAACGATTATAACTTTAGTTTTTCCGGAGCGCAGAATAATTTCAAAATTAAACTTGCCTCCGGTATCCGCGACTGGAGCTTAAAGCAGGATTATGATTATTATCCGTTCGCCCAACATAAAATAAAGTTCGGGTTCCAATACACCTGGCACAAGTTCACGCCTTCTATCGTAAGTGGTAACCAGGATTCTGTACAGTTCAATCCAAAGAACGCGCAATTAAAATTTGCGCATGAAGCCGCAGTTTACATCCAGGATAACTGGGACATCAGCCCCAAACTAAGCATAAATGGGGGATTGAGACTGAGCTATTTTCAACAGGTTGGCCCTCATAAAATTTATACGCTTGATGATGATGGGAACAGGATTGATAGTATTGTATTTAAATCGGGCCGTAAGGTAAAATCGTACGGGGGTCTGGAACCCCGTGCCACCCTTCGGTATGCGTTAAACGATAATAATTCAATCAAAGCGTCTGTGACAAGAAATCTTCAGTACATTCATCTTGTCAGCAATGCAGGAACTACCTTACCAACAGATATCTGGGTGCCAAGTACATATAGGGTAAAGCAGCAGTTAAGCTGGCTCTATGCCATGGGTTATTTCAGGAACTTCAGGAATAACATGTTTGAAACCTCTCTGGAACTGTATTATAAATCTATGCGCAACCAGATTGAATACCGGGAAGGATATACGCCGAGCACGCTGGAGGACACGGAGAATTCATTCACTTTTGGTAAGGGTTGGAGTTATGGCGCGGAAGTTTTCATTAATAAAGTGAAAGGGAAACTAACCGGCTGGCTTGGCTATACATTGAGTTATACGAACAGAAAATTTCCAGCCCTGAATTTCGGCAACACCTATCCGGCGAAATATGACCGGCGGCATGATCTTTCCCTTGTAGCTATGTATGAACTGAATAAGAAATGGAAATTCGGGGCCAGTTTTGTGTATGGTTCTGGAAATGCCGCAACACTGCCGCAACGTTTTTATATAATCGGTGGGGTACTCTCGCAGGAATACAGCTCAATCAATCAGTATCGGTTGCCTTCCTATCACAGACTGGATATTTCTGCCACGCTAACGCCTAAACGAAATGCATTCCGTAAAGTGAAAAGAGAATGGGTATTCAGCATTTACAATGTATACAGCAGGAAGAACCCTTATTTTATTTATTTCGACCAAACCGGAAGTCCTTATACAGGAGATCTGAAAATTCAGGCAAAACAGGTTTCAATTTTTCCGATCATTCCTGCCATTACCTACAACCTGAAGTTCTAATGTATCACCGGAGTACAGAAGGACCAAGTTTAAACCGGATCGCTCCGCTTTTTTGCAGATCGGAGGTGATCCTCACTTCATAGCGTTTATTTCCATCCGTTACGATCATCAGGGCAGTGTTTGGAGGAATCGTGCCAAGGTTCTCGGCATACATGATCAATTGATTCGTTGCATCATCTTCATCATCGTCCACATCAATTTTTAAAGAGATCGGTTTGTCTGAAAGCCTTTGATGAGAAAGAATCACTTTATTATTAAAAATCAAGGAAATGCTGTCGCCATCAATTTCTCCGTTATCATAAAGATCTACCTGAACCTTTCTTTGCGAAACCTCGATCGTTCTTAATACAGTTGCATTCCGCTTTTCAAAACCCGGCAATGAGGAAGTTACAGGTTCTGTACCCTGCGTTTCCCGGGGTTCGATCAGTTGTTCTTTGGCAACTGCATCATTGTGCTTCAGCGAACCCTGAGCGGGAGCTTTAGAAGGTTCAGTTTTTTTTGTAACCGGTTTCTTTACGGGTGTATGGGTTGTTTTCGGAGGAGTTGATTTGGCAATATTTCCGCTGATTTTTGGTCTGGAACCCCCGGGTTTGCCTCTTGAAGGGAGGACAGTCTTCTTTTTAGGCGCAGCTCTTGCAAAGGCGGGTATTCCCTGTTTCAGCGTTCGCCTGCTAAGAAAAGTTACACCGCGGCCGCAATCCCCTTCCTGGCCGGGAGCAGGTATCCAATTCCCATTTAAGTTTTCTGAGTCCGCGTCTTTCTTATACAGTAATTTATGAACCTGAAAACAGTTCCTTATCCTCGAAGGCACATTGGTTTTGGTCCGTTGAACCTCCTTCACTTCTACATATCCTTTTTTTTCGTCCACAAATCCTTCCAACGCACAAATCGTATAATAACGGGTACCGCCGTCAGAAAAATAGGTATAAGAGAAGCCACTAACTTTTTCACCATCCTGGGTCAAATCAATAACATATTCACAGGTATCACCACCCCACCCACTGAAGGAAGTGCTTTTATCAACAAACTTACCTTTCCATTGCCCGGTAAAATTCTGTGCGGAGACACAGTGGCATAATAGATTAGATAAGATGAGGACAGGTAAAAATGATCTCATGAAACGTAAATTCTTGCTGACGATTGAAAATACTGAATACCGGCCGGCCAAAGTTATTCGGGAATAATTTTTCGCACGCCAAGAGTTCGTTAAATTTGCAGGCTGAAAAAGAGCATAACAGAATGATTAAGATTACCTTACCCGATGGCGCTGTACGTGAGTACGAATCCGGGGTTAGTTCGATGGATGTGGCTAAGTCGATCAGCGAAGGGTTGGCGAGAAAAGTATTGGCTGCAAATGTGAACGGAGAAGTTTGGGATGCAACGCGGCCTCTGGAGCAGGATGCTTCCGTTAAACTGCTTACCTGGGAGGATAACGCAGGTAAATCAACTTTCTGGCATTCCAGCGCGCATTTGCTTGCCGAAGCGGTAGAGTCTTTATTTCCGGGCGTGAAATTCTGGGTTGGTCCTCCGGTGGAAAATGGATTCTATTATGATATGGATCTTGGCGGCAGACATATTACAGAAGAAGATCTGGAAAAGCTGGAAAAGAAAATGTCTGAATTAAGCAAACAGAACAACAGGTATGAAAGAAAGCCTGTGAGCAAGGCTGATGCTGTAAAATATTTTGAAGAGAAGGGCGACGAATATAAACTTGATCTCCTGTCAAATTTGAATGATGGCGAAATAACCTTCTATACACAGGGAAATTTTACCGATCTCTGTCGCGGACCACATATCCCTGCAACAGGTGCGATCAAGGCCATCAAACTTACCAACATTGCCGGTGCCTACTGGAAGGGTGATGAGAAGAACAAACAGCTTACACGCGTGTATGGCATAAGTTTCCCAGCCCAAAAAGAACTTGACGAATATCTCGCCATGCTTGAAGAGGCGAAGAAAAGAGATCATCGGAAACTGGGAAAAGAGCTGGGTATTTACACAATGGACGATGATGTGGGGCAGGGACTTCCACTTTGGTTACCTAACGGAACCGTGATTATTGAAGAACTTGAGAAGCTGGCTAAAGAAACAGAACTGGCAGCGGGATATAAGCGGGTAGTTACGCCACATATTGCTAAAGAAAGTATGTACCTCACCAGCGGGCACCTTCCTTATTATGCAGATAGTATGTTTCCGCCGATGGAACTGGACGGAACCAGGTATTATCTCAAAGCAATGAACTGTCCGCATCACCATAAAATATTCGCTACCGGGCAGAAAAGTTACAAAGACCTTCCATACCGCCTCGCGGAATATGGAACCTGTTACCGGTATGAGCAGAGTGGCGAATTATTTGGACTGATGCGTGTACGTTGCCTCCATATGAATGACGCACACATTTATTGCAGCAGGGATCAGTTCCCGGATGAATTCCGTGCCGTGAATGAAATGTATTTGAAATATTTCAGGATTTTCGGAATTGATAAGTATGTAATGCGGTTATCGCTGCACGATCCTGAAAAGCTGGGGCAGAAATATATCAATGAGCCTGAACTTTGGCTGGAAACAGAAGAACTGGTACGCAGGGTGCTTATTGAATCGAACATTCCATTTGTGGAAGTTAAAGGAGAGGGCGCGTTCTATGGCCCCAAGATAGATGTACAGATCTGGAGTACGATTGGCCGCGAATTTACACTTGCCACAAACCAGGTGGATTTCGCACAGGGACGCAGGTTTGACCTGACTTATACAAATCAGCAGAATGAGCCTGAGACACCCCTGATCATTCATCGTGCTCCCTTGGGTACCCATGAGCGATTTATAGGCTTCCTCCTGGAACATTATGCTGGTAAGTTCCCTGCCTGGCTGGCACCTGTGCAGGTGAAGATCCTTCCCATCAGTGATAAATTCCTGGATTATGCAAATTCCGTTTTGGAAACACTGAAAAAAGCGGATATTCGTGCAGAGATAGACGATCGCCACGAAAAAATCGGCAAGAAGATCCGGGATACCGAACTGGCAAAAGTGCCATATATGCTGATCGTGGGAGAAAAAGAGATGTCGGATAACCTGGTTTCAGTGCGCAAGCAGGGTAAAGGAGATCTGGGATCTGTCAGCCTTGAAGAATTCACTAACCAAACCAAATCAGAAATAACAGAAAGAAGAAGTGATTAGGTCTTCTTTTTGCAAACCATATTGTAAACTAAAACACGTAAATGGCATTTTCTCCAAAACCTCCGTTCAGAGGGGGCTTTAATCCAAGGTTCAGAAAAGAACAACAACAGGAACACCGTACCAATCACATGATCAAAGTGCCGGAAGTGAGGCTCGTTGGCGACAACGTGGAAGTAGGCGTTTACCCCACACCGGAAGCTATGAAAATCGCTCAGTCGCAGCAACTCGACCTGGTGGAAATTTCTCCCACGGCTGTTCCGCCGGTTTGTAAGATCATCGATTATAATAAATTTCTTTACGACGAAAAGAAGAAGAAGAAGGAGATTAAGGCCAAATCAAAAAGCAGTGAGGTGAAAGAAATCCGTTTCACACCGAACACGGACGACCACGATTTTGAATTCAAAGTAAAACACGCGGAAAAATTTCTTGCTGAAGGTGACAAAGTAAAAGCACATGTCCAGTTTAAAGG
>JAEWDG010000130.1 GCA_023390215.1 Bacteroidota bacterium
TTTGCGGAAACTGAAACCGTACCCAGATCAGCAAGGTTGATATCTACCCTTCCCAGCGCAGCATATCCGCCTTTTTCATCGATGGAAGAAAGACGCAATTCATTAAGCCAGATCTCACCACAGGCCACCGGCTTTTTTGTGTTCTCTACACCCAGCAGAATGCCCCTTACTTCACCAAGGTTGGGATTTCCCATAACCGAGTACACGTGACCGTTAGCCTGCTCCTCGCGGTAGATTTCACCTGTTGGCGTGGAAGACAGATTTCTCCGCTGTTTGATTTTTGTCAGGGCTTCCAGATCCAGGTCCAGGGAATTCAATGGGTTCCATAAGGAATCGTTATACGCATCGCTGTCAGGATTCAACCCAATATTTGTGGGCGTAAGTATCAGCGGGATGCGGATTTCATAATAGTTATTGACGAAATCAGTACCCATACGGATTACTGCGGTAAGATCCCTGTCTTCCACATCCGTTAAAGGGGTAATTGCTTTTTCGGCGTGAATGTACATCGACAGTTTTTTGAACTGCCGCAGATCCCTGTTACCGAAGGTCTGGAATACAGCTTTCGCGTCTCCCTGCCTCAGGGCACAGAACTGCAAACTCATCGCCTGTTCGTTCTGAAGAAGGTTAACACCATTATTACTTAATGTTTGAACGCGTTGAATTTCTCTTGGCGTGCGATAAGGTAAAGGCGTGCGTTTGTCGTTTTCTTCGATGTTTACAGCCCCTACATTAAAATTGGTACTTGTAGCATCCGTATATAAACCTGTTGAATCAACCTTGTATTTGAATTTCCTCCAGATGTTTCTTGTAAGCTGAAGTTCTCCGAAACGAAGCACAACACTATCCTGGAATCCGGTGAGGAACATCCGCATAAAGCGGATGGATTTAAAATCGGGAATGTTACCGATCTTCCTGTTGTATTGCGAGATCGGAATCCTGAACTGGTACCAGATCTCGTCCCGGGTTTGGCCATTCACCAGATTTACAGAAACACTTTTCTTATCAACAATATAGTTCTGACCGATTTCCATTTCCGGGTTACCGTTAGGTTTTATGTTTACGATATACTGGAAATATTCTTCGGTCTCACTTAATGTGTTGTCTTTATTCATATCCTCCGCATCCGGATAAAGTGTAGCTGCATTTGAAAACTCTCCGCCATTGTTTATAGGTGAATTCCCATCCGGATTATTGAAATTCTTATAGCGTGCGAGTATGCCTCCGCCATTATCGAACCGGCTATCGCGATAAGCGACGTAATCATCGGCCGAAGGATCAAGCACAGCATCCTGGTAAACCCTGGAGCCGGTTCCGAAATTAGCGGCGAGCTCTGCGAGATAAGCCTCTCTTTTTACAGCTTCTTCTTCGTTTCTCAACCCATCGAAACCGATATCCTGGAAAACACGGTCTTCCGCGATGTTGCTGAACGCGTTTGTAACCTGGATCGGATTACGGGGTACCTTGCCCCAGATCGTTGTATCCACAGGAGCAGGTGCATTCGGCGTACTTAAGCCATTTTCATAAAAACGGCGGCCATCTTTTAGTACATCTTCTGAAATATTTCCCAGGTTGAAATAGAGTTGACCTCCGGTGGAACTGGTAGCATTCGGATTTCTTGGTGTATTGATAAAAGGATCCTGTAGCCAGAATTCGATGAACTCAATATTGCTGGTTTCAAAATCCGTCTGATCCAGGCTGCGCATTAATCCGCCAAACCTGTTTGCCGGATTCAGGAGCTTACCATCAGGCGAAACATTACCCGCACTTGCATCATAATTATACGGACCACGGTACATCGGGTAATACGCGAGATCGAAAGTGACGAGCTGACTTTCTCCAAAACCTGTGGTACGCTGAGGGAAAATTTCTTTCTGATAGATCTGGCGCACGCGCGGATCACTTAGCTCTTCGGCGTCGTTCGCATAAGGATTATTTGGTCCTTTGTATTGTTGCAGCGTCTGTTCGATCTGATACCAGGCAAGTTTTGCCCGGTTCTTACCATAATCCAGGTTATTGCTAAGGATACCTTCGGGGAAGATGGGATCTCCAGTATACGTGGTTGCACCTACAGGAACTGAAGCCAGTCCCCAACTGATGAGCGGGAATCGAAGATCAATTCCTGATTTGCTTCCTTCGAAATCATCGATATAAATTAATCCATTTGATCCCCGGCCAATTTGCGGCGCATGACCAGGATTTAAATATGCACCTTCAAGGTATACATTCACATTCGAAGGCGCGTTCGTTGAATAGAAAGGGAGCTTATCGAGTATTTTGGTTAATCGCGGTGTTTCTTTACGGTAATTCAGGTCCAAACCGTACATCGTGTTACGGATGGGATCTTCATTGTAATTCACTTTTGTAAAGAATGGCCTTTCGCCCAAACGCACAATAGTACCACCGATGGAAAACTGCTGTTTGGCGGTATTTCTCAGTAAATAATCCATCCGTAATCCGAGATAGTTCCGTTGCTGTAATCCGAAGCTCGCATTGTTTTCAAAGTTTACCTGCACTGGCAGCCCCGAAGTAAGAATCGCCTGGTTCGTGATCTTGATGGTTCCGAGGTCGTAGTTGATATCGTAATCGACACCTTCCTGTAACAACCTGCCTCCGGCACTCACAGAAACCGAACCCTTAGGAATGTTATATCCAATGCTTATGTCGGAAGAACCGGAAGTTTTAGCGGTTCCTTTCAGAAGAAAGCGGTTAAGGTTGGGATATTGCTGCGCTACGGCTTTAATCGAATCGTAAAGCGCATAATACAGGGTATCCTTGATATTGGGAACGGTATTCGTATCTGCATAGATGCCTACTGCAAGATCCCGCCCAAATGGTTCGAGTACGGGAAACATGACCCTGCTGTATTGCGAGTTTATCGTGTATCCTTCAACGTAATCAAACACCCCATCGGGTTGCGGATCGAGTTGGCTGTTCAACCGGTCGAGATTGATCAGAGAAATAATGGGCGTTCCCTGGTTCTGGTTACCGAAAGGAACATAGCGTTTTGCGCCAAGTCCAGGCTCCTGATACACCACATCGAGTTTAAAATCAGTTGGTGAAAGTGAACCGTAGCCGATGGTGTACACATTTTTCATCATCAGGTCCCAGATCGGAAGATTCGGACGTTGAGATGTTGCTTTTAGTAATTTAAGGAACAACACTTTTTGTGTGGCTGTCGTGCTGTCTGGCGGTACATCCTGAGAAAATTCACCAACCTGGAAGATTTTGCCCCGGTAAGAATATTGATAGGCAACCGCAAGCACTTCATCCGATTGAAGTGGCTGACTCAAAGAAAGCATGCCCACGTCACGGTTGTAGAAATACTGTGTTGAATCCAGTTTTCTCGCGAAGGTTTTTTCAAAATCCTGAACCGGTTGCAGGTTTAAACTGGTGAGGTTACTGAAAATGAGGGCCGGGTTTCGCGCGTCCGGACGGTTGATCACATTTGTATAAAGGTCGTTGGTTGAGTTCTTGGGTGTAGGCGACGGATCGAGCACATTGATCGAACTATTGTAGGGATCTGTTTCTCCGAGATCCATCAAACCCACTACATCACGTGTTTCGGTGGTAGTACCATTCCGGTTCGTTACCCAAACTTCCATACGCAGTATCTGGGTTTCACTGGTTATGGCGGGAAGTTTAGATAACAGTTTATTATACTGCCCTCTGAAATACTGGCCGATCAGAAAATGTCTGTTCTCTTCATATTCATCTGCCTTGATTTCGAACGGTTGGGCGGCAGCACCTCCCTGCAGGTTCACACTCTGGCGCTGAGATTTTTGATTCGCTAAAACGGCAGCAATAAATAATTTACCGAACTGAAGCTGTGTTTTTAAACCGAACAACTGTTGGGCTCCCGGAATCAACGTTCCTTTTGAGGGAAAACTCACGTTGCCCGCTTCAAACCTTTTCAGAATTTCATCATCCTTTCCCGAATAATCCAGCTTCAACTGGTTGTCGAGATCAAAGTTTGCAAGCGTGTTATAATTAATGGGAAATTTCAGTTTGTCGCCAATATTCGCATTTACGTTCAACTGGGCGTTCATGTTGAAATCTAGTCCGCCATTTTTCCTGGCTCTTTCGGGCAACGTTGGATTGTCGATTTTCTGACCCTGATAACCCGCCAGGATATCGACATTACCCTGAGGGCTGATTTCAATTTTTCCGTTACCGAACAGTCGGTTGAAAAGATTATCGGTGAGCGAAAGTTTGGGCTTGAGGTATTTTCCGCGGTTCAGCAGGCTGGTCGTGTTGGATCGCTGTTTGAAGTATTCCTCTTCTGCCTGGGCATTCCGCATTGACCAGTATTCACTGAATGTATATGTTGTTGGATTCCGGTAATATTTGTCCCCTATTTTTTCATAGATCACATAGGTTTTGGTGATGGGATCATAAACAACGGAATCGGTGATATTGGAAGGATATTTAAAATCGTATGGATTTGAAGAGCCGGAAGAGATGAAATCGCCGCGACGATCTTTGAGAGGAAAATGAAGGCTGTCGTTAATGTTCTGCAGGTTATTTGGATCCTGAACCTGCTGGGCTTGCAGGTTGTTTAACCCGGATAAGGCAGGTACAAGCAGACACAATACTGTAATTATAGCCAGGAGACACGTTTGTGCCTTACTGATAATCAATCTTCTAAGCAACATTCGGCAAAATCAGTTAGGTAGAGTTATCTCAAATGGCTTTTAGCGCTTTTTTAATTAGATTCTCCAGTTGTTCGATTAAGGGTTCTGTTTTTAAAACCTTAGTTACTGCCTGTTCTGCCTGCACTTTGCTAATGCCAAGTGCCGTCAATGCATAAAACGCATCCTGGGCAAGTGTATTGTTAACGGAAACAGGATTAACGGCGGCGCCTGAATGTTTGCCAACTTTATCCCTGAGTTCCACGATAAGCCTTTCTGCTGTCTTCTTCCCAATTCCCTTGACGCTTTCAATCTGCCTGACGTTGCCCTGCGAAATGGCTACCGATATTTCATCCGGCCTCATGGATGACAACATCATGCGTGCGGTAGCTGCACCGATACCAGAGACGCTGATCAATTGAAGAAAAATTTCTTTCTCCTCTTTTTCAAAGAAACCAAACAACGTATGGCTGTCTTCTTTCACCTGCAGATGGGTGTAAAGCCTGCCTTCCTGTTTATCCTGTATGGCAGAATATGTATGAAGACTGATATTCACCTCATATCCAACACCATGAACATCCAGGAAAACCTGAGCCGGACTTTTATACGTGAATTTTCCCTCTAGATAAGCAATCATAGTGTTTGGTCCCGCAAAGAATCAAAACTACGTTTTTTAACTAAAGCAGCCCAAAGTTGACAAAAGCTTTTTGCGTTAATTTTACCCGCCTTTGGAAAAAGGCTATATCTAAATTTTATTTCATGCAAAGAAAACAGGTAGCCATCACGGCGGTGGGTGGCTATGTTCCCGAGTTCGTACTCACGAACCAGATCCTTGAAACCATGGTAGACACGAGCGACGAATGGATAACTTCCCGAACCGGTATTAAAGAAAGAAGAATTTTAAAAGGGGAAGGATTAGGCAGTAGCGATATGGGTGTTCAGGCTGTAAAACAACTGCTCGAAAAAAGGAATTTAGATCCTCAGGAAATTGATTGCGTGATCTGTGCAACGGTTACTCCGGACATGGTGTTTCCGGCCACGGCCAATATTATCTGCGACAAAGTTGGAATGATAAACGCTTTCGGATTCGACCTGGGTGCAGCGTGTTCCGGGTTTCTCTACGGGCTTACAACAGGCGCAGCACTTATAGAAAGTGGGAGATATAAAAAAGTGATTGTGGTGGGAGTTGATAAAATGAGCTCTATCCTCGATTTCAGCGACAGAACCACCTGTGTGATCTTCGGCGATGGCGCCGGCGCTATCTTACTCGAGGAGAATTTTGAAGGACTGGGTCTGATGGATAGCATTCTACGGTCCGATGGCAGCGGCCGCAAGCATTTGCATATGAAAGCCGGTGGTTCTGTGAAACCCGCGACTGTTGAAACGGTGCTGGCAAAAGAACATTTTGTTTACCAGGAAGGACAGGCCGTTTTCAAATTTGCTGTAAAAGGCATGGCCGATGTGAGTTACGAATTGATGGAAAGAAACAACCTGACAGCAGATGATATCGCCTGGCTTGTACCACATCAGGCAAACCTCAGGATCATCGATGCTACCGCAAACCGCATGGGCCTTCCTGCAGAGAAAGTTATGGTTAATATCCAACGCTATGGCAATACCACAGCCGGAACAATTCCGCTGTGTTTGTCTGATTGGGAATCAAAACTTAAAAAAGGTGATAACCTGATCCTCGCGGCTTTTGGTGGTGGCTTTACCTGGGGAGCGACCTGGATAAAATGGGCGATCGACGGCCATGCAGCAAACCAGGCATAAGCCTGCTCAGTATATATAACCAATCGAAAAATCATGCGTAAAGTCTTTGTTCTCCTGGCTTTCTCATTCCTATCAGGACTAACGGTCCAGGCTCAGCTCAACACCTGGCTGGTGAAGTTCAAAGACAAAGGATCTAATCCATTTAGTATCTCTGATCCTTCCCAATATCTTTCACAAAGAGCGCTTGACCGGAGGAGTCGTTACGGAATAGAAATCGATAGCATGGATCTACCGGTCACACCCCGCTATATAGACAGTCTTCGGGCAGCCGGTAACGTTAGTATTCTCACGGCTTCAAAATGGCTGAACCAGGTTGCGATACGAACCACAGATGGGGATGCGCTTACGCATATTTTAAGCATGCCTTTTGTTTTGTCGGTAGAAGGTATAGCGCCGAAGTTTCCCCAGGTTACCCATCATAAAGATCCATTACCACAAATCAACATTCAGGAAGAATTTCACCGGGAACAGAATGTTAACGGATATTATAATTATGGAAAGTCGAACGGACAGGTAGCCTTACACAACGGGCAGTTTCTGCACAACCACGGATTTCGTGGAAAAACCATGCAGATGGCTGTACTGGATGCAGGATTTTTTCACTACCAGACCCTGCCTACAATTGACACCATCAGAATGAATACTCAGATTCTGGGAACATGGGATTTTGTAGCCAATGAAGCGAGCGTGAATGAAGACAACAGCCATGGCATGCAATGCCTGAGTGCCATTGCCGCAAATATTCCCGGAACCTTTGTTGGAACTGCACCGGAAACAAATTTCTATCTTTTTCGCACGGAAGATGTGAACAGTGAATACCCGATCGAAGAGCAGAATCTTGCTGCGGGTTGGGAAAGATCGGATAGCCTGGGTGTTGATATTTGTTCCGTTTCCCTGGGCTACTCAACATTTGATAATTCCTCACTCAATTATAGTTATGCAGATATGGATGGCAACACGACGATCAGTGCGAAGGCGGCAGATATTGCTGCTGCAAAAGGTATGCTGATCGTTGTGGCATTGGGGAACGAAGGAAATAATGCCTGGCATTTTCTATCCACACCTTCCGATGCGGACAGTGTGCTGGCTGTGGGCGCTGTGGACACAACCGGAGCAGTGGGCAGTTTCAGCAGTTATGGTCCCGCTTCCGACGGGCGCGTAAAACCCGATGTATCTGCAACCGGTGTTTACGCTGTAGTTGCAAACAGCAGCAACGGTTTACCTTCATACGGATTCGGAACTTCATTCGCCTGTCCGAATATGGCCGGAATAACAACCTGCTTATGGCAGGCCTTTCCCGAAGTTTCAAACATGACCATTATTGAAACGCTTCGTCGTTCATCAAATCAATTTGATACACCCTATGATCGCAGGGGTTATGGAATTCCGGACGCGATGCAGGCGTTTACCCGTTTACAGAAAGCTGGTTATCAAAAACAAACTTCATTAGAAAATTGTAACTGGAAACTTGCGTTAGATATAAAAACAGACCCAACCATGCATCTGATATTGCAGCGAAAAAATGCGTCGGATCAACTGTTTACTGATGTAAGTGATCTCACAAACGCTGACAGTTGGGGATTTCATCACTTCGATTTTTCAGACGATGTGAGCAACTTCCTGGGCGCGAATTTAACTTACAGATTGCTGATGCAAATCGGGACCGACACCACATATACGCTGGATTCTATTTTGGTACAAATACCTTCCGCTGCATGTTCAACTACAATTAATCCGGATGTGTTGCTGGTGCTTCCAAACCCTGTACACGGAGACGCGACTGTTCAAATCTCTTCTACTTCGAATACGCATGCCATAGTCGTTTTATACAATGCAATTGGTCAGCGGGTTTTTGCTAAAGATTCACAGGTTTCCACAGGTTTAAATACCTGGATCATTCCGATGACAAAGCTCCCAAGCGGAACCTATGTGGTGTATGTTTACGTTAACAACGAAAGGAAATTCGTACGGAAGATCATAAAAGAATAGCTGTTATCTGTGATCGATGATCTATGATGTGGGATCTGTACAATGATGGTTAACTATTAGTGGTGCGTTTCAGGAAATACTAATTGTTCATTCTTTTTTCAACACCGCACTGAACATCGTGTCTGCCTTACCGTTATATCCGCAGATAGCAGAAGCATCGATAAGCCGGAGACCTGCATTTTCCAGTTCCCGCACAACAACTTTATTTTCTTTTTCAAAAACGGAACAGGTTATATAAAATAAATACCCACCAGGTTTCAATTTGGGAATCAGGTTGTGCGTGATTGCAAGTTGCTTATGATAATAGTTACTGAGTACCTCAGGATTGAACCAGGCCAGTTGTTCCGGTGTTCTGGCCCAGGTGCCGCTACCGCTGCATGGAACATCCGCAATGATAAGATCGTACTGATCACCGGGAAAAAATGTTTGATTCCCGGTAAGATCTGCAACTACCGCCCGCCTCAGCGGGATACCAGCCCGGCCAAACCGTTCCCGAAGATTATGGATAATATTTTTTCGTATATCCGTTACAGTTAAACCCGGCCTGATACTCAGCAGATCATGCAGCAGTATCGATTTTCCCCCACTTGCAGCACAGCAATCCCACACTTCTAATTTCCTGTTTGAAAATTTTTCAGGATGATTCTCCAGCCAGTAAAACACCTTTTGAGAAGAGAAGTCCTGCACAACGGCATCTTTATCCAGGCGGAGATATTTATCGAAGGGCTGTCCATTTGTGATTCTGAAACAGGTATCGGACTCAACGGTGAACCGGATCTCCGCATTTACCAGGGCCTCGTGCACTGCAGATAATTTTCCCGGCCGGATACGCAGAAAACTATCCGGTTGCACCAACAGCGACCGGATAAAATCTTCTGCCTCAATTTCAGCATCAAGGAATTTTTTGAAGGGAAAAAACTGGTCCGGCCTGAGATGAAGCAAAGCTATTTTCGCATCAACAGGTTGCGCGGCATAAGGATTCAGTTCAGGTGCATGCGCTGCAAGAAAAGGTTCCGGCTCATTTGAACAAATAAACGCGGAAAGGATCACCGCTTCCGGCGGCAACTTTTCTTTAAACGCGTGAAAACAGCGATAATAATTATAACAAAGCGTAGACACAGCACGCCTGTCGCGAGATCCCATCTGCGGATGCGAACCGAAATATTTTTTGAGCTGATAACTTAATGGTTTCCCTGTTTCCGTTGATTGAATAATGGCTGTTGCCGATTGCAGGTATGAATGAAAACGGCTCATGTACCGCTAAAGTTCAAGCAGGGTGGAAACCGGGTCTTTACCAAATAGAAGTAAGGAAGGATTTTCCAGCATCTCTTTTACAGTAACCAGGAAACCCACTGATTCTCTGCCATCGATCACACGATGATCATAACTCAGCGCCACATACATCATCGGTTTGATCACCACCTGGCCATTTACTGCCATTGGCCTTTCCACGATGTTATGCATACCCAGGATAGCGCTTTGCGGAATATTAATGATCGGTGTGCTCATCATAGAGCCGAAGATTCCCCCATTCGTGATGGTGAAGGTGCCACCCGTCATTTCTTCAATGCTCAGTTTGTTGTTTCTTGCTTTGGTGGCAAGGTCAACAACGGCCGCTTCAAATTCTGCCATGCTAAGGCTTTCTGCGTTACGGATAACGGGAACTACCAAACCTTTGGGGGCACTTACAGCTATAGAGATATCGCAATAATCGTGATACAGGATCTGATCTCCGTCGATGTACGCATTTACTGCCGGGAATTTTTGAAGTGCATAGCAGCAGGCTTTGGCAAAAAAGCTCATGAAGCCAAGATTTACACCATGTGTTTCTTTGAATTTGTCCTTGTATTTTTTGCGGATCTCCATTACCGGTCCCATATCCACCTCATTGAAGGTGGTGAGCATGGCCGTAGCATTCTTTGCCTCCACCAGTCTTCTGCTGATGGTTTTGCGGAGGTTGCTCATTTTCTCAGGCCTCTCATTCCGGTTGAATGCCTCTATGCCAGGTGCACGGCCGGGAGATTCAAGCGCTGCCAGCACATCCTGTTTCATGATGCGGCCATTACTGCCGGAGGGTTTGATCTTTTGGCTGTCTACTTTTTTATCCGTGATAATTGCAGCGGCCACGGGGCTGGCCTTTAGTTCAGCCGGTTTGACAGGCTCTGCTTTTTTCTCAGGCGTTTTGATTTCCGCAACTGCAGCTTTGGGTTCGGCTGCAGGCATCGTTTCAGGTTTTTCGGGTGCTTTTGCATCCGTATCTATGCTTCCCACGGTGTCGCCAATAGCAAGGGTGTCTCCTTCTTTCGCAACCTGTTTCACTGCGCCCGCCTGTTCGGCATTTATTTCGAAAGTCGCTTTTTCACTTTCCAGTTCAGCGATAACTTCATCCCTGTTTACCCACTCACCGTCTTTTTTCAACCATTTTACCAGTGTTACCTCACTTATGCTCTCTCCAACCGTTGGGACTTTAATATCTATCGCCATAATTCTTTATGTAAGGGCACAAAAATCGGGAAAAAAGCCAATGAAAAAAAGCATTAGCGCCAGCAAAGGAGGCAAAAAAGAGGTTATATAAAATATTGAATTCAAATTCCGTTTTTTATCTTTACTTGCACTTTAACTGCCAGGCCGGCTACGATCAGGATCAGGAAGGCGGGCTATAAAAAAATCAACATCCCAAAAAGGAGAATAATGATCAAAAACTTACTAAAAGGAATCTTGCTGTTTTCCGCTTTTTCGATAGCAGATGCTGCTAAAGCTCAGCTATACATCAATGGTGGCCAGCTCACTATTGAAACTGGGGCTTCAGTGGTGGTGCAGGGAAGCCTCACCAGTAATACAGATATACTCGGCGACGGTAAAATCGTTTTGAAGGGTAATGCATTACAGCAGGTGAACATGAATAACTTCAATGTACCCCGCCTTGAAATCGACAATGTATCTAATGCGGCACTGGCCGGCGGAGTAAAAATCGGAAACGAGTTGATCTTCACAAATGGCAATTTGTTACTGGGTTCAAATGATCTCACCATGATGCCTGCGGCTACGGTTACCAATGCGGCTTCAAATAAATTCGTGGTAACAGATGGTACCGGGAAAATGACCAAAAACGCACTGGCAGCTACAGCGTTTACATTCCCTGTTGGAAACTCAGCGACAACCTACAACCCATTAACCATATCAAATGCCGGTACCACTGATAATATCAGTGTTCGTGAAAACGCAAATGCCAAAGTGAACGGCAGTACGGGCTCGAATATCATAAAAGAAGTGGTGGACGCAAGCTGGGAAGTAAGCGAAGCCGTTGCAGGGGGAAGTAACCTTAGTATG
>JAEWDG010000133.1 GCA_023390215.1 Bacteroidota bacterium
GGCTACAGCATTTCTGACTTTTATGAAAGACTTATTTACCGTTTCCTTAAAAATATAGGTAGCAATGATCAGGATAGGGAAAGGTGCGAGACATATCAGCGTGAGCTTTGCATCAACCCAGAACATATAACTCAGCACAGAAATGATCGAAAGCAGATCAGCAATGATGGGTATCAGCCCATCACTGAATATATCGTTCACCGATTCAATATCATTGATCGTTCTGGTTGTTAAGGTTCCAATAGGCGTTTTATCAAACTGGGATAAATTGAGTCGCACGATCTTTTCATACGTGGTGGTGCGAAGATCTTTAACCACACTTTGACCGAGGGATGCAGTGGTAAAACTGAAATAAAACCTCGCTGTGGTTTCTATCAGCAGCAGTATGATCTGAAACACAGTTATCTCGATAAGGAATGCGCCAGGCCCTTCCAGGAAACGTCCGGCTTCGGAGCCATTCAGTCCGCGATTAATAGATATCTGAATCAGCCATGGCCTGATGGGAGACATGACGGCCAGCAGCACCGAAAGAAACAGCGAGAGAAAAAATTTATGTCTGTAAGGAGCGGCAAACCGAAAAACACGTTTCAATAATGAAAAATCGAATATCTTCTTTGCCGCAGAAGATGAACCCATGATTCAAAATTACGAACTACTCCCCTTCCGTTTTCTTATTATAAGCCTTGATAAAGATCGCGCCGAGGTTTTTGTAAGGAGGAATATAATCGTCCCAACTATCCCTCACCGCACGACTGGGGTCAGATGCAAAAGTTTTACCAAGTGAAGACCACATAGATTTCCATACAATGGATTGCCCCGCCTGGATATTCTGGTTGAGATAATTAAGGATGGTTCGGTTGATATCACCTGTGCCGATCTCCTTGGTGGATATGATATGTGCATCCGGATTGTTGTCAACAATATCGCTGAGGTTTTTATAACCGCCGCAGGAACCCAGCACTACGATCTTCGCATCGCCCGCCATACGCCTGATTGTTCGGGGAAGCCAGTAACTATGCCCCCGGTGTACGACGATCGAAGGAAGTAAGCCATTTTCATCCAGGTATTTATTCAGATGTATCTGTGCGCTATCATCCAGATTCGCATCGTTATCAAGCGGGCGGTTTGCATAAATGATCACGTTTCCTCTTACAGAACTGATCTCGTACCATTCTTTTTTTGGCGTGATCTTCCAGTCTTTCGCAGGAAAAGAAGCGATAAATCGCGGGAAAAATGCTTTACCGTCATCGTCACCATACCAGTACACCTGCTGGATCACTTTCCCGTTTTCGTTTCGGAGTTCCTCATTTTTTATCTCATAAATAGAGGGTATGCCCAATTGCGAAGTAAGGTCAACCTTGTTGCTGCTGTCCGCCGAAAGGAAAATGGATTTGAGGAGACCATAGATTATCTGACCTCTTGAATTACCTTCCTCAATAGCCTGCTTTTCGTTCTGCTTTACATACTCCATGATCGTATTAAGCAGATTTTTATTACTGATGCTGCTGTATGAGTCAGCAACATCAACAGCATCTTCCAGGTTTCCGGATTCATCCAACCTGGCGACGAAGGCTTTCATGACCAATTCGGATTTATCTGAAGGCATGGTTTTCAAAAACGTATCGAGCTTGTTATAATTAGCAGCCATCTTCAGGAATTTCCTGAAATAATCAAAATGAACAGATAAAAGAAGGGAGTCTCCACTGGGTTTCGCGCCCATCTGATCGAGTAGCCTGCTAAAACTATGTTTGTAACTGGATGTATAAATATCATTCTCTCCCATCACAATCATATAATACAGATCCTGTGCGTTCAATGGCTGAATGGCCCGCATACGTATAGCAAGATTATTTTCCTCGTGGAGATTATTAATAGGTGTGATAAAATGCTGAATGGCTTTGTTTCTCAAGGTTTCACGCAATCCATTCGGACCGAAAACCGCAACAGGCGTATCTCTTAGTGGAGGCGCCATTCTCCGGAAATAGGATATCTCTGTACGAACGAGCAATTTGTAATATCCCACACTGTCGTAATCACTGTCACTCTTTCCCACAAACTTCCTTATGCTATCAATCGTAAGCATTCCATTCAGTATCTCATCAAGAAAGGGAAAGTAAAAAAGTGCATTTGGTGTCTGGCTTAATTCGGCTACAGCTTTAACGAGGTTGTTATTGTTTCGATGGATAAGCTTTCCTTCTGTTGAAGTGGAAGACTGCGCGTAGCTGTATAACTGAGCCGGATTTTTTTTCGCGGCAACAACAATCAAACTGTCTGCAAATGGTTTGTCTGCAAATGGCTTAATGGTCTGAAGAATCTTGTCCGGATTTCGTGCACAAAATTTCTGATATACGATATCTCTTGCTTCAGACTGCGCAGGATTATCAACAAAGATCTCGGTATTAATCTTCGCGATCTCATATACTGCAGGTTCAATAAATGGTACGATACTTCGCTTTTCAGCCTGCGCTTTTATACATTCTTCAAAACAATTCATCAGGTCGGGAAAGACAACAGGATTGAATTCGTGTTTTTTCCAGCCAGATCTGAAATTTTTCAGCAGACTTTCTACATAGATCAGGAAGCGTATTTTATCATTGTTGGTTTTGATGTCCTGGTTCAGTTCGATCCAGTCCTGAACAGACTTCACCCGCCGAAAAAGGGCATCATTTATCTGGAGATTGATCGTTTCATTTTTCCCCACCTTAAGCTGATTATCCGCTTTACCGTCTGCTTTGTCGAGAAATTTTATTTCATTGTTGATCTTATCGTGCCACAATCGGCGCTGTATCGGCACAACCACGGTTGTATCGTCCAAGGCAAAAGCCTGCAGACTGCTGATAATACAAATAATTATAAAGTAGAGAGGTTTCATGCAGGTAAGGGAGCATTTCCCGATACTGCAAGTTATGCAATTCACAGTTTTTAGCAGGGTGCGCGATCGATAATCCATTAACAATTTCATAATATTATAACTTCAACTTAACGAATCCGCACATGCCCTCCTGCCTTTAATTTTGCTTTCAAATATGAACGGACATAAAATCCTGATTGCCGACGACGAACCAGACATCCTTGAGATTCTTGAGTTCAACCTGACCAGTCAGGGTTACAAAGTTACCACGGCTAAGAACGGTGATGAAGCGATTGACAAGGCAAAGAAACTCAGTCCGGATTTGATCATTCTCGACATCATGATGCCGGGCAAAACAGGGATTGAAGTTTGTAACCATCTCAGAACCCTTCCGCAGTTTCAACAAACACTTATTGTTTTCCTTACGGCAATGTCGGATGAAAACGCGGAGATCAAAGGACTTGAAACCGGGGCAGACGATTATATTACCAAACCGGTAAGTCCGAAAGTACTTATTTCAAAAGTCAATGCCTTATTCCGCCGGGTTACCAAAGAGGAGAAAGGCATCATACAGATCGGCGATCTGCAGATCAACAGGGAAAAATACAGTGTGCGTTTCCGTGAGCATGATATCATCCTCGCAAGAAAAGAATTTGAATTGTTATCGTTGCTGGCTTCTAAACCTGGAAAGGTTTTCCTGAGGAATGAAATACTGAGCCAGATATGGGGAACCGATGTGATCGTGGGAGACCGTACCATTGATGTCCATATCCGAAAAATCAGGCAGAAGCTGGGTATCGACTGCATCACCACTGTAAAAGGGGTGGGGTATAAATTCGAGATGCAATAACCACTCAGGCCGGGCGGAAATACGGAACTTTGTTCAGCCATGCTATCTCAAAAAAATTTTACACCCCAACAACTGGCCGCGCTTACGGCGTTGTTACTTTCCATTCCTATTTCACTAACATTTTTATTATTCGAACCAGTTTGGTGGGTAGGTCTGATCCTGCTTGTTGGTACGTTTGCCGGTAGTTATCTTTTAATCCTTTACACACTTCAGAATTTTATCTATCGTAAAATAAAACTCATCTATAAGCTGATATATCAGACCAAAGCCAGCAAAAGAGAAGAATTTTATTTTAAGAATATTCTTCCCCAAAAAAGTATCGACGAAGTAAGGCAGGATGTGGAGCAGTGGGCTGAGCAAAAAACTGCTGAGATCGAAGTATTGAGGCAGAATGAAAAATTCAGGAAGGAGTTTTTACAGAACTTAAGCCATGAATTAAAAACACCCATATTCGCCATACAGGGCTACGTAGATACGCTGCTGAACGGCGCCATGCACAATGAAGAACTAAATACACGGTTTCTGAATAATGCATCCAGAAATGTGGACAGGCTTGTAAATCTTGTTGACGATCTGGATGAGATCTCCAAACTGGAAGCAGGCACACAATCATTGTATTTACAAAATTTCATAATCCAGGACCTGATCAGGGAAGTTTATGAAACCCTGCTTATGAAAGCAGAAGCAAGGGAGATCAAATGTGTGATCAAGAAAGGATGTGAACTGCCTTTATCTGTTTATGCCGATAAAGAAAAGATCAGGCAGGTATTTATTAATCTTGTTGACAATGCGATCAAATATGGCAAGACCAACGGAACGGTTGAAGCCGGATTTTATAATGTGGATGGGAAGATGGTGCTGATTGAGATCAGCGACGATGGCGGAGGTATAGCTGAAGAACATTTGCCCAGAATATTTGAAAGGTTTTACAGAACTGATCTGGCGCGTACCCGCAAAGTGGGTGGAAGCGGACTGGGCCTGTCTATATGCAAACATATCATCGAAGCACATGGTCAAACCATTCATGTGCGCAGTACGCTGAATGTGGGCACTACTTTCGGGTTTTCGCTACCAATGAAAAAGCCTGCCTGATGATTCATTGTTTTGTTGTAACTATCAGCGTTGGAATTCGACCTGTTAGTTCCCGCCGATTTCGCAGATCCCCGCAGATAATTTGCTGTTCAGAATTAAACAAATCATAAATCAAACATCAAGATCTGAGATCATACATCATCGACATAGATCTTAAGTGCGCTGGTTTTTTCCCCGCCGATTTCGCAGATCCCCGCAAATAATTTGCTGTTCAGAATTAAACAAAACATAAATCATCGATCACAGATTCTCTGGTTTTCCCGATGCTCTCCTTACAGATCAAAAAAAAACACCTCCAGGAATGGAGGCGTTTATAATTCACGATTGCTTGTTGTATAAAAAACGAGATGAATTAAAGATTCTGGAACCGGGTCCAACCTTTCCACCAGGTTGATTCAGTACCCGCAGGAGCAATGGCGCCACGGAAACTAACCGGTGTAAAGAACGCGTTCTGCAATTTTGGATCGGTGAAATTTCCTCCGCTAACGATGGGTTGATAACCGTTGCTGCCAGCGAAAGGCGTAGGATCAGGATTTGAATAATTGAACGGTTGAATCAACTTTGCTTCAGCAGATGTATTGAGAATGGTATTACCGAAATAAGGATCAGTGAACCATGAAGTGAGCAATGCATCCGTCATTCCTGTAGGTGAAGCAGAACTCGCAGCATATTTTAAAGGAACTGAATTTCCTGCAAGCGTTGTATAACGGATCCGGAGGCTGCTGTCGTTTATGTTCAGGTCAGTAGGCGTTCCTGTACTTGCATCAATCAGAATTCCCTGTGGCCAACCCATAATCACAGAGTTGAAAATCGAGATGGAAGAATTACGGCGAACCTGCGCGCCGGCCCGGAACAATGAATTTCCAACATTTGAAGATGTTGCACGCGGACCGATCGCGGTAATATTACAAAATACGGCGCTGGTTTTTGGAGTAGCTGTAGTACCACTTGCATTGTTATCGCTTTCAAACGCTTCAGAAGTGGAAATATCTGCGATAACCGAATCCCGGATCACAAGACCAAACTGAACCATCCCGCTGAACCCGTTGTCTGTATCGAAGTCATCGTCCTGGGTTTTCAGGGCGATCAGGTATTTACAATTTACAGTACCACCAAACCATTCGTAAGCATCGTCTTTTGCATAAATAACCTGAACGTGGTCGATGGTTGTTCCGCGGCCCACGGCTGCAAGTGTGAGGCTGTTGATTTCTTTATCCGGTTGAAACGCATAACCTGCATATTCAATTCGCACATAACTTAATGTACCGGAGTTGTCATCATCATCCGCAACCGGAACCAGGGCATCACCCGAACCTGCAAGGCCGTCGCCCTGAGCGTTGTCTATACCCCCTTCAACCTGGAGCAAACCGTTTGTACCATTAAATGCACTGTTTACACTTGCTTTACCACAAAGA
>JAEWDG010000138.1 GCA_023390215.1 Bacteroidota bacterium
GAAGAGATCGCCAAAGCACTCGAGCGTGAAGGCCATTATGTGGAACCCTTCGATTTTTCAATCGGTGGTTTGCCGGAAGACTATATGGTTGATGTACTTCCGCACGAACAAAAAGTCCATCTCAAACTTCAGATCAACGAATTCGTGGTTACGTCGATTGGAATAATCATCAGAAAAAAAGCCTGATCAGGAAACTTATTTATCCTGGAGGTTTAACCGGATCTGCAATTCGTTGAATTGTTTCTGATCGATGGTTCCGGGGGCATCGAGCATCACATCCCTTCCGCTGTTGTTTTTCGGGAAGGCAATAAAATCACGGATGCTTTCACTTCCACCCAGAATCGCACACAAGCGGTCGAAACCGAAAGCAATGCCGCCATGTGGAGGCGCACCGTATTCAAAAGCACCGAGAAGGAAGCCGAATTTTTGTTGCTGTTCTTCTTTATCCATACCAAGGGCTTCAAACATTCTTTCCTGTAATTCACGCTGATATATGCGAATGGAACCCCCGCCGATCTCATTACCGTTCAGGGTAAGGTCATAAGCATTGGCCTTGATCGAAGCATAGGGATGAGAAAGATAATCCGTCGCGTTTTCAATAACCGGGCTATTGCTGATCATGGTTTGTATCTGCTCTGGTTTTGGCGATGTGAAAGGATGATGTCTCGCAACCCAGCGATTTTCATCTTCTGCGTATTCGAATAACGGAAAATCAAGCACCCAGAGTAATTTAAATTCTTCCGGTTTACGCATTCCCAACTTTTCTGCCATATACATGCGAAGGTCACTGGCAGCCTTTCTTGTTCTTTCTTCTGCGCCTGCAACTATAAGGATAAGATCCCCGGGATTTGCACCACAAGCTTCGGCAATTGCTTTAAGCTTTTCTTCTGAATAAAATTTATCAACGCTGCTTTTGTAACTGCCATCTGCATTGCATTTAATAAATACTAAACCTTTCATTCCTGCCTGTGGCCTTTTTACCCATTCGGTTAGCTCGTCAGTTTGTTTCCGGGTGTATTCACTGCAGCCGGGTGCAGAAATAGCGATCACCGTTTCCGCTTCTTCGAATACTTTGAAATCAACACCATCGATGAGTGATCTGTTATCCTGTTTTTGATGGAATACCGAAGCCGGCTTTTTAAGTGTGGTCAGCTTCATATCAAAACGTATATCCGGCTTATCATTCCCATACCACCACATGGCATCTTCCCAGGAGATACGCTGAACAGGTTCATTGTAATCGTACTGCTTCACATCTCTGAAGATCCTTTTGATCAGACCTTCAAACATGTTCAGAATATCTTCCTGCTCTACAAAAGACATTTCACAGTCGATCTGTGTAAACTCAGGCTGACGGTCGGCACGCAAATCCTCATCTCTGAAACATTTTACGATTTGGTAATAGCGATCGTAACCGCTTACCATCAATAGCTGTTTGAATGTTTGTGGAGATTGGGGCAGTGCATAAAACTGGCCGGGGTTCATCCTGCTGGGGACAACAAAATCTCTTGCACCTTCCGGGGTTGATTTGATCAGGAAGGGCGTTTCAATATCCATGAACTGATTTTCATGCAGATAGTTTCTCGCGCTTCTTCCCACGGCATAACGCAACTCAAGATTTTTTCTCACCGCCTGGCGGCGCAAATCGAGGAAACGGTATTTCATCCGGAGATCATCACCTCCATCAGTATCATCCTGGATAGTGAAGGGCGGGGTTGCCGACTTATTCAGAATTTTGAAGGTGCTTACATTAATTTCAATTTCCCCGGTAGGGATATGAAGATTTTTATTTGATCGTTCATTAACGGTCCCGGTTACCTGCAGTACGTATTCTCTTCCCAAAGGATGTTCATCAAGTTGATTATTCAATACTTCAGAAAACAACAATTGTGTAATTCCGTAGCGATCCCTTAGATCCACGAAACTGATGCTGCCGAATTTCCTTACTGTTTGTACCCAGCCTGCAAGGGTCACCGTTTTATTTACATCTGCCATCCTTAATTCTCCGCAGGTTGCCGTTCTGAACATAAAAATTATTTTAAAAAAAATCCCTGTTAACCGGGTCAACAGGGATGCAAATATAAGCCAGATAAGGGCTGCAAGAAAGCTATTCCTCTACACGTAACCGCTGACCGGCACTGTGTGCACTGAATTCCGGAGCATACATACATTGCAGACTGGTAATTCCACTGCTGAAATCACCGTTATGTGAAACAAATACCGGGTATTCAAAAACATAAGTGCCTTTTGGAAGCCACTGAAAAAAGAAATTCGTGCTGGCATCACGGCTACTTTGATAATAGCCCAGGCCGTCCTGCCATTGATAGCCACTTAATACATTTCCAGGTTCAAGCCCGGCAGCCCTGGTATCTTTCAGGTGCACAAATTCAAGATTTCTGTCAACCCTCACTTCTAACCGGATCTTTAATTTATCTCCCACATGGAAAGCATCTCCTTCTTTAATCTCAACCAAAACAGGTCCCTTATCAGAATTTTTTTGAACCATAATTTTTTTGGAAACAGATAAGCCCGCTCC
>JAEWDG010000245.1 GCA_023390215.1 Bacteroidota bacterium
CTATCGGGCAACCAATCTGTCCTCCGCTCATTGCCAACATTTTAGAAGCAGTATTTAAAATTTGATCTAAAGCGAGAACAGCGAAGTTCCAAGTCATGAATTCAACAATGGGGCGGAGTCCGTTTTGAGCAGCACCTACGGCGATGGCAGAAAAACCGAGTTCGGCAATCGGTGTGTCGATGATACGTTTGGGACCGAATTCATCCAGCATTCCCTGGCTCACTTTATAAGCGCCGTTGTATTCAGCGACCTCTTCGCCCATTAAAAAAACCCGTTCGTCTTTCCGCATTTCTTCCTGCATGGCTTCACGCAATGCTTCCCTGAAGGCTATCTGTCGCATGGAATCTTCTTCTTTTAGTATTGATTTTGAAGGGCAAATTTATCTCATGAAAGGCAGATCAGCAAACCTTTGAACGGTATTCAGGGCATAAGTTGAGCAAGCCGGGTTTTTAGTTCTTCTCCAAACAGGTTTTTAGCCAGAATTTTGCCGTTCGGATCGATAAGGATATTGGTGGGAATGGCTTTAATATAAAAAGCATCAGAGGTTGCATTTTGCCAGCCTTTGAGGTCGCTTACCTGCATCCAGAATAATTTATCATCCTGTATAGCCTTGATCCACTTCCCTTTTCCTTTTTCTCCGTCGTAGGAAACGCCGAATACTTCGAATCCTTTGGGGTGGTAGGCATTGTATGCGGCAACAACTTTTGGATTTTCCCTTCTGCAGGGACCGCACCAACTGGCCCAAAAATCAACAAGCACATATTTACCACGCAGCTCTTTTAAAGAATGTACTTTCCCTGAAGTATCGGGCTGACTTATATCTGGCATAATTTCACCTATGGCGGTTTTCTTGTATGCATTAATCATTTTCTCAACTTCTTTTCCTGCTTTGGAAGATTTTACAGCCGGACTGAGCATAGCATAAAATGGCTCCAGATCTGATGCCTCCGCATAGTATGCATAATTTTCCTGGAGGGTAATTGCGCTGAGCATGGAGTTAGGATGCTTTGAAACGAAATCGGTAATGTACCGGCGTTTTTCCTTCAACATTTCGGTTTCTAACTTATCCAGACTATCGAGCAGCGCTTTGTCTTTGGCAGCAGAAGCTTTTTCGTAGGTTTTATTAAATGCTTCTTCTTTCACATTATAAGGCTCCAGCGCTTTTTTGAGCGCGCGATTGTCGTCGTTCAGTTGTGAACCTTTTATCGTTGCATCAGGGAGATGATGCGCATTGGCCGTGAGATCCATGACCCCCGGTTCAACGTAAAGCCGGAGTACATTCTCTGAGTTTTTATCGAAATACAGATAACCCGAAGTGAACCCATCAACCGTTCCTTTGAAACTAAAACTACCGTTACTGATGGCGGAACTGTCTGCTACAAATTTATTATCATCTATTACAGACAGATAAATCATGGGAGATGTTACCGAATCCAATTTTCCATTAATGGTATATGATTGCTTTGTTTGCGCACCGGCTACAATAAAAATGAACAGGCAGAAAAAGGAGTATAAGATTTTCATAATTGAAATTAATGATAAAAGGTAAGCGGTAAAATGATAAATTATAAGTGGTTGGGCATTCCGGGGGTTGCGGAGCATTTCATACCAATTCCGGTGAGCCGGTCCTTATTAGAATCTGAGTGCGGGTGTTCACGCACCCGCACCGAAAAAATTCCCGCCAGATTCCATCTGGCAAATGATAATAAAGCAAACTCCGGGCTTTTTTAAAATCTGAATCCGTTTTTTTTTATTTAAGTTATCTTCAAGCCTTCATAAAAATCAACATGAAAAAAGTTACTGGTATAGGTGGTATCTTCTTCAAATCAAAAGATCCGGAAAAAATGGGTGAATGGTATAAGACGCATTTGGGAATTGACGTATCCCCGTACGGGGCAAAATTCGATTGGCGTTCAGATGAAAATCCCGATGCAAAGGGATATACATTGTGGACGCTATTTAAAGAATCCACCAAATATTTTGAACCATCGGGCAAAGATTTCATGATCAATTACCGTGTAGATAACCTCGAAGCGCTGGTTGCAGAATTGAAAAAACAGGGTGTGCCTTTACTTGATGAGATCGAAACACATGAATACGGAAAATTTGTTCACTTGCTCGATCCCGAAGGAAATAAGATCGAATTGTGGGAAGATGCTGCGAAATAAAAATTCCTGATTGATATGAAAGCTGCTTCCACAGATTTTATTAAGTTGATTGTGGTCTTGTCCTCGCCTGCTTAAGGAAACAATATATTAATAGCTTTGTGCTATAATCACGGTTATCCCTTCTTCACATATTTGGTGAGAATAACAATCATCTGTTCGTTGATTTTTCCTTCGATCTGATCCGTATTACCGGCAACCAAACGAATGCGCTTAACCACCGTTCCTTTTGCAGCAGAAAAGCTTGTTCCTTTTACGTTCAAAGCCTGGGTTAGCACCACATTATCTCCGTTTTCTAATTTGTTCCCAAAAGCATCCACATGTCCTGCTTCCACTTCGAATGCACTCAATGCCCACTGAATAACGGTTTCATCCAAATCAACAGAATTGATCACACTATCAGCCCATTCCTCATTTTTATGCTTGTATAAAATTCGGTAACTCAATGCCTGTACTGCGGGCTCAGGGCTCCAGATACTACCTTCCAGGCAACGCCAGTGATCCGCATTTCCTTCCTCATCCATTTTTGAGTAACATCGATCACAAATGGCAACCTGGTTTTCAACGGTTTCCTCTTTTTTAGGGCTAACTAAAAATTCCCGCGTCGCAGGATTAGAATTACAAAGTTCACAAGTTCCCTGGTTTCGTTCACCGAGTTTTGGATTGATTGCCATTATTGATTTTTAAAATGTGCGCGAAACTAAGATTCAGAATCTATAAGCTATATGAGAACTATCAGTAGTAATAAATTCTATAAGCCAAGAAAAGAGACTTATCATTCGAACGCCCCATTAAAGAAAAAGCTAAGAACAGTTTATATCTGTCTTTTTCAAATCAGTATTAGCATCTATTCAAACACAACATAGAGACCCACCAACATCAGGGTTATTGCAACGGATGTGAGTCCATACAAGATCCAGTAATACAGATCCGGAAAAGGATTCATCAGGGTAAGTACACAACTGATAAAACCAAGGAACGCGCCTCCGCATAAAAATAAAAAACCCTTGAACTGCTTTGCAGCATTACTTAGTTTCTTGAATTCCTTCAGCTTTTCCCTGATGGCATCTTCATCGAACCCCAACAACGATAATCGTTCCCTCAATTCCGGTACCGCTATTTTCTCGGTGATCCATTGCTGCAACACAGCCCTGTCTATATTCAGATCCCTGGTCATAACGGATTTATTTGCTGATCAATCGCTAAGGAAAATAAGACAATTTTTTCAACTTCACATATGTATATCAGGAACAACCAAAAATTAAAAAAGCTGCCCGACCGGGCAGCTCAATTCATTAGGAGAATTATATTATTCCTTAACCTCTTAGTTCATATTCTCGATCACCATCGCACTGGCGCCGCCGCCGCCGTTACATATTCCTGCTGCACCATAACGTGCTTTGTTTTGTTTGAGCACATTGATCAGCGTAACGATAATACGGGCACCACTGCATCCCAGCGGATGACCCAGTGACACCGCTCCCCCATTAGTATTAACTCTCGCAGGATCCAGTTTCATTCTCCTGCTGTTTTCGATACCAACTACTGAGAAAGCTTCATTAAGTTCCCAATAATCAATATCCGTCATCTTCAAACCTGCTTTTTCTACCGCTTTGGGAACGGCAACAGAAGGACTTGTAGTAAACCATTCAGGTGCCTGTTCAGCATCAGCGTAAGAAACAATTTTCGCAATCGGTTTAATCCCCAGTTCTTCTGCCTTTTCTTTACTCATCAACAGCAACGCCGCTGCACCGTCATTAATGGTGGATGCATTAGCAGCTGTTACCGTACCGTCTTTCTGAAATGCACTTTTCAGCGAAGCGATCTTATCGAACTTAACATTAAAAGGTTCTTCATCCCTGGCAAACATCACCGGTTCTCCGGAACGTTGGGGGATTGCCACGGGAACGATTTCATTTTCAAATTTTCCTTCGTTTACTGATGCCTGGCTTCTTTTATAACTTTCAATGGCGAATGCATCCTGTTCTTCCC
>JAEWDG010000265.1 GCA_023390215.1 Bacteroidota bacterium
GGGTCTTGCATTTTTGAAAGCTGAATCAGTTTTAATGCGGATCAGCAGACTGTCTCCTTTTCTAACCTGACGAAGTATCTCAAAATACGCTTTAGGCGTTTGAACAGAATCGAAGACCTGAATAACAGGACCGGAAGTTTCACGCGAGTCTACCAAAAGCGTATCTTTTTTCCCGTCGTTATAAAAAGTTGCATAGTTGATCTGCATGTACTGGCCGTATTTGATAACCGGGTTTTTACCCTCCCCAATGATCTTGTACTCCATACCTTCCTGACCTTTTTTGAAAGATGCAGTATTACAGGCCGCCAAAAAAACAGTGAGCGCAATTGCCTGTGAGATTTTCTTCATTTTTTATAGTTTAGAATTTATAAGTGCTGAGTTGATCACGGTTTTCTTTCATTGCATTTTTGAAATGCGCTACCGTGTTTTCCATATTGTCTTTACTTCCACCTCCAGCGGCGTTGAAATGTCCACCGCCATTGAAATATTTTCTGGCAAAACTGTTTACATCAAATTTTCCTTTGGACCTGAATGACCATTTTCTTTCTTCACCGCGATCGATCACAATCGCTGCGAGTTTTATCCCTTCTATACTCAGGGGAAAGTTCACCAGCCCTTCCGTATCTCCGGTTTTAATATCATATTTGATCAGATCGGATTGAGGAACAGCGATCAGTGCAGTATTGTATTCATAAAATACTTCAAGCCGGTTTAATAAAACATTTCCTATAAACCGGAGCCTGCTTTCCGAAAAATTATCAAATAACGCTTCATGGATCAGGCTATGTTCTAAACCTCTTTCCTTCAGGCCCGCGATCATTGAATGTACGCTGGCAGTAGTGGAAGGGAAGCGGAAAGAACCCGTATCGGTCATTACTCCCGCATATAAACACTGGGCCACGGGTTCGTTTATTTTCTCAGTGTAACCGGAGTTATTGATGAAATCGTACACCATTTCCGCGGTAGAACTCTTACCTGTATCACTGATCCCATAAGCAAATTTTTCTTCCTGAGGTTCGCGGTGATGGTCGATCAAAATCCTTTGGGCCGTTGCATTATCAAGCGTTTCTTCCATTCTTTTGGTGCGCGCCAGGGTATTAAAATCAAGGCAAAATATCCATTCTGCCGCGCTGATGAGTTCTTTGGCCCGGTCAGTTTCTTTTTCGAAATCGAGCACGGTTTCAACGCCAGGCATCCAGTTCAGAAATGCCGCCCAGTTTGTGGGGGAGATTACGGTAGCTTCGTGACCGAACTGGATCAGAAAATGATAAAGTCCAAGCGTAGAGCCCATTGCATCCGCATCCGGTTTCTGGTGCATCGTGATCACCAGTTTCCGCGGCGTACTGAGTTGGGGGTATAATTCGTTAATGGGCAACATCATGGAAGGGCGCAAATGTAAGGGCTAAACGGGAATTCACAAATCAGTTAACGTTAATGCTGTGTAAAACGAAAGCTGGCTGTGAATAACTATCTTTGCGCGCAAAATTTAAAAAATGACAACCAATAGAACATTCACCATGATTAAGCCCGACGCGACTGAGAAAGGACACACGGGTGCCATTTTAGAAATGATCAGTAAAGCAGGTTTCCGCATCGTTGCGATGAAAATGGTTCATCTGAGCCTGAAAAAAGCCGGCGAATTCTATGCAGTACATAAAGAACGTCCGTTTTACGGAGAATTGGTTGAATTTATGAGCCGCGGCCCCATCACTGCCGCTATCCTCGAAAAAGATAATGCTGTTGAAGATTTCCGTAACCTGATCGGTGCCACCAACCCGGCCAATGCCGAAGAAGGGACGATCCGCAAACGTTTTGCTGCTTCTGTTGGTGAGAATGCAATCCATGGTAGTGATTCAAATGAAAATGCGCGCATCGAAGGTGATTTCTTTTTTAGCAAGCTTGAACAATTCTAAACAATCAGCTTATACTAACGGCCCGCTGAGAAATTCAGCGGGTTTTTTATGTTCGTTCCTGCCCTTTGCACTCCGAAAACGGAACACGTATATTTGAGTTATGAAAAATATTAAACTGATCGAAGTCCCGTCCGAAATTGGAGCCGGCACCCGCGGTGCCAGTATGGGAATAGATGCAGTAAAAATCGCTGCTCTGGATTTTATGAGCAATTTCTTTGTTCATTTTCCTTCCGAAAAAATTGAAGTTGAAAATAACCTCCTTTTTGAACCCATAAAATCGCCTTACGCAAAAAGGATCCAGGGTGTGGTCAATCTTTATGAAAAACTGAGTAAGTCGCTTTCCGATACGATCAAAAACAATTTTTTTCCTGTGGTACTCACAGGTGATCACAGTTCTGCAGGTGGAATCATCGCGGGTATTAAAATGGCCAAACCCAAATCAAAATTGGGGGTAATATGGATTGACGCACATGCAGACCTGCACACACCTTACACCACCCCTTCTGGAAACATGCATGGCATGCCGCTGAGCACCGCCATCGCGGAAGACAATGTTGAATGTAAAGTGCACGACCTGGATCCCGCCACAGCAAAACAGTGGGATCAATTAAAGGCTATTGGTAAAATACAGCCCAAAATACTTCCGGAGGATATTGTGTTTATATCGCTGCGTGATTTTGAAAAAGAGGAAAAAGCACTGATAGAAAAATATAATATAAAGGTGATCACCACCAACGAGGTTAGAAGAATTGGCGCGGAAAATGTAAGTCGTAAGGTGTTACGCTATCTCAGCGACTGTACGGATATTTTTGTCAGTTTCGACGTTGACAGTTTAGATTCGGGCATTTCAAAGGGAACGGGCACACCCGTTAGTAATGGTTTAAAAGAACGGGAAGCGGAGGATCTGATCAGTAAGTTTATGCAAAACCGTAAGGTTTGTTGTTTTGAGATCACGGAAGTGAATCCAACACTCGACCGGGAGAACCTGATGGCTGAGATCGCTTTTAATATCCTTCAGCGCAGCGTGAATGTGCTGATGATGAACTAATTTATGAAACAGTTTTTTCTTTCATCTCTGATATGCCTGGGCCTGTTTTCTGCAAAAGGACAGATTG
The DNA here is from genome assembly GCA_023390215.1 of Bacteroidota bacterium. Taxonomy (GTDB): domain Bacteria; phylum Bacteroidota; class Bacteroidia; order Chitinophagales; family Chitinophagaceae; genus Ferruginibacter. Next base: position 3,029 of record JAEWDG010000265.1, read on the forward strand.
ATACCTATAAAGACTCCCTGGAAACTTTCCAACTGGAGTACATGATGAATCATGAGGTGGTAAAAGGTGATGACCGCAAGTTGATCGATTTTTATGATGTTAAATCCCAGTTTCGGATCGTAGCGGATTTTGAACCCATAAAAGACGACAGTACGGGAATCATCATGAAAACCTCCGGCCCTTTAAACAAAAAATTTTACCGGTATGGGCTGGCGCATTTTCGAATTAAAAACAAACCCTTTCATCTTACCATTTACCGGGCGGATCCGGCTACGTCGAAACCCGAATACGAAGATTATCTATTTCTGCCTTTTACCGATAAAACCTGTGGGGATGGAAGCTATGGTGGCGGCCGTTATATTGATCTCTCCACAGCCGATGTTGTAAACAACAAGATCGTAATTGATTTCAACAAAGCCTACAACCCTTACTGCGCTTACGCTACCGGATATAATTGCCCGATTCCTCCCAAAGAAAATTATCTGGATGCAGAGATCAAGGCAGGCGAAAAAGATTATAAAAAGAAGAAGGATAAAGAGAAAGATAAAGACAAGGACAAGAACAGGCATAAAGACTGAAAAACCGGTCTTCTTTCGAAGAACCGGCCAAACTATCAATCAACACATACTTTAGTTTTTTGTTATAATCCCACGATCTCTTTTTTCTTTCTCAGGCTTTCCAGTGAAGGATCGAGTTCAATGGCTTTGTCACACATTTTTGATCCGCGGTCTTTCTCTCCTTTCTTCTGGAAACAAAGTCCGGCCTGGTATAACGCCCTTGCATCTTTTTCATTTAATTCCAGAAGCCGCTGGCAATATCCCAACGCACGGTCGTATTGTTTGTTTTTATATAAAATACCTGCAATATCGCGGAGTATGTCTTTATTTCCCGGGCGATCAACAAGGAGGCTCAACAAAACTGATTCACCATAATCGTATTCGCCGCTGTACAAACACGCGTATCCAAGATTTTCTTTGAAGTCTTTTGTTGCAACGTATCCTTTATCCGCTGCCGCGCGAAATGATACGAGTGCAGCTTTATAATCTTCGAGGTTGTATTGAAGTAAACCAAGTTCATATAGCCATGCGGGTTTCGCGCCATCAAGTTTCACAGCATTTTTATACACGTCAATAGCCTGCTGATATTCTTCCATCTCCACATAGGTTTGCCCTAACTTATATGTGGCTTCCGCGTCTTTACTGTTTTCTTTCACCGCAAGCTCAAGATGCCCGGCCGCTTTGTTATATTCCGCTTTCTGGTAATAGCAAATGCCGAGGATCCTTTCATTTCCTTCGCAGTTCCGGCATTGTTCAGCAAGGTTTATCGCCTTATCAAATTGCCGGTAGGCCAGGTATAAAGGTGCGAGTTCTTTTATCACCGACTGGTTTTGAGGTTCGAGTGCCAGCGCTTTTTCGAGTGAAGCTTTTCCGTCATCCAGCTTTCCCATATGCAAATAGGTAAATCCGTTTTGGATCAAAGCCTGTACATTTTGCGGGTTGAAGCTGATCGCTTTATTAAAGTTGTTCGTTGCTACGAGATAACGTTTGGCCTGAAGCTCCGCGACACCTTTTTCAAAATAGATCTGGGAACTATCTGCCGCCCGGGCGGTTGTACTGCTGCAGGCCAGTATGGCAAGAGGTAAAAGGATTTTCATAGATGGCTGTTTTACTGGAGCGTATTTACTCCAATATCATAGCTGATAACGCCGGAATAGCCAGTTTTATTTCGCAGATGCGCTTCTTTTTGTCAGTTGATTTTGAATACACTGCTGTGTTGACGAAATTTCCATTGCCCCAGAAAGCCAGGTCATTGCTGTTGAAAAGAACTTTCCAACCTGACCTGCCGGGAATCTCCAGCTTAAACTCCGGATAATCAGTGGATGACATATTCAGAATGATGAGCAATTCTTTCCGGTTCTTTGCTTTTCGCTTGTATGCTATCACTCCTTCCTCACGATGGTTTAGCGAAGCCCATTCAAAACCCGCAGGATCAAATTGCAGTTCATACAATGCAGGGTGCGATCTGTACATTTCGTTTAGCTTTCGCACACATTCCTGCAGGTTGTTATGCGCGGGATATTGCAATAAATGCCAATCGAGCTCAGATTTATCGTTCCATTCACTGGTTTGGCCGAACTCATTTCCCATGAATAATAACTTAGCCCCGGGATGTGTATACATATACGTGTACAATAAACGCAGGTTGGCAAATTTTTGGAATTCATCTCCCGGCATTTTATACAGCATCGGACTTTTACCATGAACAACTTCATCATGGCTCAGGGGTAACATGAATTTTTCATCATAGAAATACATCATGCTGAAACTGAATTGATCCTGATCCGAAGGACGGTGCTGTGGATCTTTTTTAAAATACCTGAACGTATCGTGCATCCAGCCCATCATCCATTTCATACCAAAACCAAAGCCTCCTTTATCAGTGGACAATGTAATGCCAGGCCAATCGGAAGCTTCTTCAGCTATGGTTTGTATATCGGGAAAATCTTTGTAGAGAATATTATTCATATCCCTGAGAAACTGAATAGCTTCAAGATTTTCGTTTCCACCATATGCATTCGGCTCCCATTCTCCATCCTGCCTTGAAAAATCAAGTCGTATGATAGAGTT
>JAEWDG010000268.1 GCA_023390215.1 Bacteroidota bacterium
TGTAACAGGAGGTTTCTCCCAGTTCATGTTATCTGATCCGATCATCATCCCGGTTAACCTGATTAGTTTTGAAGCCAGACCAAATGGCAAAAACATACTGTTGAATTTCGAAACAGCTACAGAAAACAATAATAAAGGATTCGTGATCGAGAGAAGTACCGATGGGTCGAACTTCTCAAGAATAGGATGGGTAAACGGCCAGGGAACAACGAACGTTGAAACCCGCTATACTTATACAGACAATTTTGTACAACCGAATGTCCTGTATTACTACAGGCTTCGCCAGACAGATTTCGACGGTAATGAAAAATTGTCTGAGATCCGCAGTGCAAAAATCAAAGGTTCCGGAGTAATCGTTACCGTTAGTCCTAACCCTGCATCAGATCAGGTTAAACTGTTTATTGCAGGTACCAATGGAACTGCAAATGTTCAGATGATCAATGCGGCCGGTCAGGTGATCAGAAAATGGAGCTATCTTGCTACTGTTAACGGTTCAACTACGCTCGATGTAAGCATGCTTGCATCAGGAATGTATTCACTGGTAATCATTACACCGGAAGAAACTACAGTTGAAAAACTGATCATCCGTAAATAATATCTTTTCAGGATTTTTTTGAAGGAGGTCTCAGGACCTCCTTTTTTTATTTGATATAGCCGATTTACCTAACTTTATCCCCTGATACTATATGAAATTTTCACGTCGCCTTATTCCGGTTGTAAAAAACAAATACTTTATATCCATCGTGTTATTCGCGGTCTGGATGAGGTTTTTTGATGTGAAAGATTGGTCGCTGATCATGGCCAGGCGGGATAAACTCTCAGATCTTCAAAAAAGCGAAGCGCGGTTTAATTCCCTGATCAGGGAAACGGAAGGGCAGCTTTATTTGTTGAAAACCAATGCGGAAACTATAGAAAAATATGCCCGCGAGAACTATTTGATGAAGAAGGATAACGAAGATCTGTTTATTGTTCACGCTTCTTCCCGTTAAGGCTTTAACTTATTCTACACAATATCCGTGACCGTATCTCGTTATTATGGTGGATATGGATTTGTATTATTTAATTTCTCAAAAGTTTTCACACTTGCCAATGCACAATTTCACAACGGAAGACCTGCTTCAGTACTTGTACCAGGAAACTTCCATAGAGAAATCTGCGGCGATCAGCGAAGCGCTGGAATCTGACTGGAAGCTTAAGGAAGCTTTTCAGTTAATAGAGGAAAGCGTTAAAAACCTGACCGGGGCTCAGTATTCACCGAGGTCAAAAACGATAGCCGATATAATGAGCTATGCGGAGAAATCGGTTGAAACCGTTTCCCAGCCCATCTGATCTTCGCTTATTACGTAATTTGCCCGCTCAATGAGCGGGCTTTTTTTATGACCAAAAAACAGCGTTATCTCTTCGTTATCAATTACTTCCTGGAAAATAATCCTCATGCGGAAACAGAACTGATGTACGATAACCCTTACCAGCTTTTAGTGGCTGTTATTTTGTCTGCACAATGCACCGATAAAAGAGTGAATCTCATTAGCCCTGAACTTTTCAAGGCCTATCCTAACCCCAAACGATTAAGTGAAGCTACATTCGATGAGCTGTTTCCATACATTAAAAGCATTTCTTATCCGAATAACAAAACCCGACACCTGATCGGCATGGCCCAGATGCTGATGAGTGAGTATAATGGGGAAGTACCTATGACCGTCAATGAGTTAGTGCGCCTGCCGGGAGTAGGACGGAAAACCGCAAATGTGATCACCTCAGTGATCGACAGCCAGCCAAACATGGCGGTGGATACCCACGTTTTTCGCGTGAGTGCAAGAATCGGTTTGACAACAAACGCCAAAACCCCGCTTGCCGCTGAAATCCAGCTCGTAAAAAACCTGCCCAGGGAATATGTTCATCTTGCACATCACTGGTTGATCTTACACGGAAGATATGTTTGCGTGGCGCGAAGCCCTAAATGCAGCATCTGCGGCCTAAAACCGGCCTGTAAATTTTACAATAAGGCTAATCCCTGACGAATAAAATCCAAATTATTTCGTTTTCTTTGTAGATTACTAACGTTAGTTTCAATTGACTAATTCTTAACCTGGTTTTGATGAAAAGGATCCTGCTTTTTTCTGTGATTACCGCGCTGCTTATTGCATCTTCCCAAAATGTAAAAGCACAGTATTATTTCTATAATGATGAATATTATGATAATCCTGAACTTTTTGAAGCGGGGTTAACGCTTGGTGCGATGAACTGCCTTACTGATCTTGGCGGAAAAAAAGGTATTGGAAAACGTTTCATCAAAGATCTGAATACCGGTCAAACCCATGCAGCCGGCGGCGCCTTCTTCACTGCGTTTTATAAAAATGCTGCAGCACTGAGAATCGAAGCCATGTTTGGAAAAGTTTCCGCAGATGATGCGGACCTGGAAGCTGTCGATCTTACAGATATTGCAAAAACAAGGTTTAACCGAAATTGCAATTTTCAATCGAAGATCAGCGAGTATTCGGCAATTATTGAACTTCTCCCATTGTTTATGTTTATCAATTGGGAAGACCGCGATCAGGATCCACCCCGTTATTCACCTTATTTATTGGGAGGTATCGGTTATTATTCTTTTAATCCGCAGGCAACTTTAAATGGTCGCCTGGTAGATCTTCAACCGCTCAGCACAGAAGGCCAGGGCTTTAAAGAATATCCGAATCGCAAACCATACAAACTCAAGCAAACAAATATTCCTGTGGGGATAGGTGTTAAATACGAACTCTCCAGCCTGTTTAATTTACGTGCTGAATATGTGTATCGCTTACTTTCCACCGATTATCTGGATGATGTAAGTACAACTTATGTTGATCCCAATGTGTATCAGAATTATTTTACCGGAGTAAAACTCGCAAATGCAATTGCATTGAGTGATCGCCAAATTAATAAAGTAACCGTTGCCGGAGGTAAAAGAGGAAGTCCGAAAGAAAAAGATGCTTATTTCAGTTTCAATCTCAAACTGAGCCTGATCCTGGGTCGCGAAAGAATCCGCTAAAAATTATCAGTTATATTAAAGCCGCGTTTTACGACGCGGCTTATCTTTTTAATAAACTACTGGCTAAAAACTAGAGCAGTTCCTTTATCTGTTCCAGTAATTCCCCCCTTGTTATAGGAACTCCCTTGATCTTATTATATCCTTTTGCATCAACGAGATATTGATCTCGGATTATTTTAATCAGTTGACCATTGTTGATCTCCGGAATGAGTACATGCTCGAAATTTCTGAGAATGTCGCCGAGGTTTTTTGGGAAAGGCCGAACATAACGGAGATGCACATGCGAAACAGGCTGACCTTCGTGTTGTAACTGTTCACAGGCGCTGCGGATAGCACCATAAGTACTTCCCCAACCCAATACGAGTACCTTCCCTTTGTCGGATCCGCTGTTTATTTTTTGCTCGGGGATATAATCCGCGATCGCATCTACTTTCTGCTGACGGATTTTTACCATCAATTGATGATTTTCCGCATCATAACTGATATTGCCCGTAATATTTTGTTTTTCAAGCCCGCCAATCCTGTGTTCCATCGCGGGCGTTCCAGGCAATACCCAGGGGCGAACGAATTTTTCATCCCGTAAGTAAGGCTGGAATTTTTCTTCCCCATGGTCGAGTTCGGTTTTTAATTTCACATGAATGGGCCGCAGGTTATCAGCCGAAGGAAACCTCCATGGTTCTGCGCCGTTTGCAATGTATCCATCACTCAACAGGATAACCGGGGTCATATGTTCGATCGAAATCCGCACGGCTTCATATGCAACTTCAAAACAGTCGCTCGGTGTGGAAGCAGCGATAACCGGCATTGGACATTCACCATTTCTCCCATAATAGGCCTGTAGCAAATCACTTTGCTCTGTTTTTGTAGGTAAACCCGTACTCGGCCCGCCTCGTTGAATATTACAGATCACCAACGGGATCTCCAGCATTACAGCTAATCCCATTGCTTCTGTTTTCAATGCCATCCCCGGGCCCGAAGTTGTAGTAACTCCGAGTGCGCCACCATAACTGGCACCAATAGCCGAAGTGATTGCGGCGATCTCATCTTCAGCCTGGAAGGTTTTCACACCAAAAGCTTTATGGCGGCTCAGTTCATGAAGAATATCTGATGCGGGCGTTATGGGATAACTGCCGAGAAACAACTGCAGGCCGCTTTTTTGTGCTGCCGCAATCAAGCCCATCGCCAAAGATTGATTTCCCATGATGGAGCGGTATGTGCCGGGTTCCATCTTTGCCTTTTCCACCTTATAAGTGGTCGTAAAAGTTTCCGTTGTGTCGCCATAATGATACCCCGCCTGCAAAACTTTCACATTGCTGTCCAGGATAACCGGATTCTTTCCAAATTTCTCGGTAAGAAAAGCGATGGTGTTATCCATATCACGGTTATACATCCAATATAAAAAGCCCAGCACAAACATATTTTTCGCGCGGTCTTTTTCTTTGGTTCCCATGGTAAAATCTTTGAGGGCTTCACGGGTGAGCCTGGTTACATCGATACGAATCACCTCATAATTATCCAGGCTATGATCCTCGAGCGGATTGATGCCTTCCGGATAATTTGCCAGCCTTAAATTTTTACTGTCGAACCCATCTGTATTTACAATGATCTTCCCCCCTTTTTTTAAAGAAGCCAAATTCACTTTCAGCGCGGCCGCGTTCATCGCTACGAGCACGTCACAATCATCACCAGGCGTATAAATGCGATCGCTGCTAAACCTTAACTGGAAGCCACTCACACCAGGCACCGTACCAACCGGGGCACGTATCTCAGCGGGGAAATCAGGGAATGTAGCCAGGTCTATACCCAGCAAAGCGGTATTATTTGTAAACTGGTTTCCGGTAAGCTGCATACCATCTCCACTATCTCCTGCGAACTTTATCACAACTTCCTGCAAAACCTCATGGGAAACAGACATAATTAAAATTTCTGCAAAATTACGGGTTCATTGCGGGCATTGAGGGATTTTGGTCGCCTGAAAACCTCATTTTAATCATGGCTTCTCAAATTGCTTATGTTTGCGGAAACAGAACATTTTTATGGATGGACTTTCCGATTTCCTAAATCCGCTGCGCCCCGATGAACTGAATGAAGACAATGGATTTACTGATGGCCAGATAGGAACACATATCAGGATTTTCGAAGATGAGATGCCTGATCTCGATTCGACTGAGATCGTATTGATCGGTTCGGGGGAGATACGGGGTGGCAATCGAACCGTTGGCGAAGCCAATTCAGCCGATATTATCCGCAAACATTTTTACAGGTTACATTACTGGCACGATCAGATCAACATCGCTGACCTTGGCAATATCAGGCCGGGGGCAAGCCTCAACGATACATATGCGGCTATCCGTACGGTAGCCGGCAGCTTAGTTGACGCGGGCAAAACGGTTGTATTGCTTGGCGGATCACACGACCTCATGCTCGGGCTTTATCATAGCTATCGCGATAAAAAAGCACAAATTGAAGCGACATGTATTGATGCGAAAATCGACCTGCGCAGTGATAGTCCGTTCCGGGAAGAAAATTTTCTCCTCGAAATGCTGACCAGCGAACCCAACTTCATGAGGCACTATAATCATATCGGTTTCCAAAGCTATTTTACGCATCCCCGGATGCTGGAAACCATGGATAAGCTGCGCTTCGATTGTTTCAGGGTGGGTGTAGTGAAAGAAATGATTGAAGAGATGGAACCCGTTATCCGCAATACTAATCTCCTGGGATTCGATATCGCAGCTATCAAAAACAGTGATGCACCTGGGAACCTGTTAACGCCTAACGGCCTGAGCGGTGAAGATGCGTGTACACTTACCCGTTATGCAGGCATGAGCCCTGCACTGGACATGCTGGGAATTTTCGGGTATTATCCGCATACCGACAAAGATGAACTTACCGCTGCACAGATTGCACAAATGCTCTGGTATTTTGTTGATGGACGTAATAAACGATTACAGGAAAGTGAACTGGAAGAACGGCACAATTTTAATGAATACCACACTGCTTTCGCGGAAGTGGATACTTTATTTCTGCAGAGCAAAAGAACACAACGCTGGTGGATGCAGTTGCCGAATAAAAAGTTTATTTCCTGCAGCTACAACGATTACCTGAATGCAAGCCAGAACCAGATCCCTGAAAGATGGCTGCGCACACAAGAAAGAGAAGAATGATGAAGTGGATGTTGCGAAAACCCATACTGTTTTCATCCCTAATCGCAATTCTGTATGCCTGTACACCATCGGGGAATATGAATAGAATAAAACAGACCCGATTATCCGAACCTGTGTTTAAAAACGCACATGTCGGAATACTTGTGAAAGAATTGAATTCAGGTAAAGTTTTGTATGCGGAGAATGCACACAAACTTTTTGTTCCGGCCAGTAATATGAAGATGCTTACAACATATGCTGTTTTAAAAAGTTTCCCCGACAGCATTCCCGGAATAAAGTACAATATTCAAGATGATACATTATTTATTCAGCCCACGGGAGATCCCACATTTTTGCATCCGGCATTTGTACATCAAAAAACTTTCGGTTTCCTTTCTGCACAGCCGTATCCGCTCTGCATTGTAATACCACCGGGCGAACCGGTGAAATATGGAACCGGCTGGGCCTGGGATGATGCAACAGAAAATTTTATGCTGGAAAGAAGCTTCATGCCTGTTTATGGGAACAGGGTCCGTGTACATTTTAACAACCGTATTCCTGAATTTTTTCCTGCCTCATCAAGTTCATCAGTAACAATAACAGACAGCAACAGGCTTTCCTATCCTTCACATTTTTCAGAAAAAGAAATAGCAGCCTTGCTCGCAGACACATTGCATAACACCGTTTCTATAAAAAGAGGTTCTTCATTTGAATTTCATAAGCAGATCTATTCGGCCGCAACAGATTCTGTTCTAAAGATGATGATGTGGAACAGCGATAATTTTCTGGCTGAGCAATTACTTATTCAGGTGCAGCAGCTAAGAAAGGAATATAACAATGATTTCCCTGCCAACAGTACACTCTTCAGGGAAGTACTGAACATTTTTCAGGATTCGCTCCGGTGGGTTGATGGAAGCGGGATGAGCAGGTATAACCTGGTTTCTCCGAGCGGACTTTCCAATGTGATAAAAAATATAATTGATGAATTTGGGATAGAGAGATTTAAAAAACTGCTGCCGACAGGTGGCCAGGGCACATTGAAAAATTATTTCAGGGCTGACAGCAATTTTGTTTATCTGAAAACCGGATCCATGTCGAACATAAGTTCCATGAGTGGTATCGTTCAAACAAAAAAAGGAAAATGGCTGATCGTTGTTTATATGGCCAATAATTATCTGAAGGATATTTCATCAGCGAGAAAGGAGATGGAATGGTTTATTCATGACCTCCGTGAACGTTTGTGATCATCTGCCGAACAACCTGTCAAGTTCTGCTTTTCTGAAAACTGTATATGTTGGTTTGCCCGAGGGCGTACTGTTGGGAACTTTGCATGCGAACAATGAATCAACCAGTTCCCGCATTTCTTCCTCCCCAATTGTTTTACCGGCTTTAACGGCATGTTGTGCAGCCAGTGCGCGTAGCATTTTTTCTCTTTTGTCTATTCGCTGATCTGAACTGAAATGCTTCACATTTTCGATCAATCCTTCGATCGCATTTTTTTCCTGCCCGGAAGGTAGATCAGCCGGTGTACCTTTTATAGCAAAACAATTCGCGCCAAAAGGTTCTAACTCGTAACCCAACTGCTTGAGTTCATTCAGCATGTCTTCCAATAAAACATAATCAGCGGGCGCTAGTTCAAGCAAAGCGGGAAAAAGACTTTGCTGACTGGGCAGCGGGCGTCCTTCAACAGCGTCTGAAAACCGTTCATATAAAACACGCTCATGCGCATTTTGCTGATGAATGAGATTGTATCCGCTTTCTTCCTGAACAAGAATATATGTTCCCAAAACCTGAATAGGCGCACCCTGTGTTTTGTGGCTGACTAAAGAAACCTGCAGTGCAGCAGGCATCAGGGGCGATTCCGGAGTAGCAGGTTCTTCAGGTCGCTGATAAACATCGCGCCAGTGAGAGAGATTACTTTTTGTCTCAATAAAATGAGCCTGGTTTCGTCTGGAAAAACTATCGAAAAGGTGCGCGTTCGCTGCTGTATGTTGCGCTTCTGCTGAAACAGGTTTTGAAACAGCCTCTAAAGATTGTATCCCCGGGTCAAGTTCGAAATCCAATGTGGGTGTTATACTAAATTGGGCCAGCGCATGCTTAACGGCAGACTGAACAAATGCGTACACAATTTTTTCATCTTCGAATTTTATCTCCTGCTTTGTGGGATGTACATTGATATCTAATTGCGCGGGATCAAGATCAATAAAAAGACAATACATAGGAAAACCGTCTTTCGGGATCATATCTTCGAAAGCGGTCATTACTGCATGGTTCAGGTAAGCACTGCGGATAAAGCGGTTGTTCACAAAAAAATACTGATCACCCCTGGTTTTCTTCGCTGTTTCAGGCTTGCCAACAAAACCACTGATGTTTAGATAATCTGTTTGCTCCTGAACAGTTACGAGTTTGGAAGCATAACTATTTCCCAGTATTTGAACAATGCGTTGTTTCAGCGTTCCTTTATCGAGATGAAAGATCTCCTGACCATTGGATGACAGTGAAAAGAAAATATCGGGAAAAGCCATGGCTACCCTGATAAATTCATCAACAATATGACGAAGTTCTGCAGCATTGCTTTTTAGAAAATTTCTTCTGGCAGGAACATTGAAGAAAAGATTCTTCATGCTTATACTGGTTCCCTGATTAGCTGCTACCGGTTCCTGCCGCCTCACAATGCTGTTATCGATCTCGATAAATGTTCCGGAAATATCTTCGTTGCGCTTCGTTTTAAGTTCAACCTGCGCAACTGCCGCGATGCTTGCCAGGGCTTCGCCTCTGAAACCCATTGTGCGGATCCGGAAGAGATCATCAATTTTACTGATCTTGGATGTCGCATGACGTTCAAATGCCATACGTGCATCTGTTTCCGACATTCCTTTTCCGTTGTCGATCACCTGTACCAGCGCTTTACCTGCATCCTGAATGAGAAGGCGAACCTCGGTGGCGCCTGCATCCACGGCGTTTTCAAGCAATTCCTTCACTGCACTCGCGGGTCTTTGAATAACCTCACCGGCTGCAATCTGGTTCGCTATATTATCAGGTAAGAGTTGAATGATATCAGTCAAAATTCCGGAAATTTGTATGGCAAAATTACATTGATTCTATTCAACGCTTATGCGCTTTTCCCTGATACTTATTTATATTTTTTTTCATCTTAGTTCCGGAGCACAGGATGTAAATCCATATCATGATGAACCGGCAAAAAGATGGGCGGATAGTGTATATAACACATTGACGCCGAATGAAAGGCTGGGACAGTTAATGGTTGTGAGGCTTTCCTCCATCGACTTCAAGAAAAATCTTGTTACATTTTACGATGAAAAAATAGATTCTCTGATCAGGATCTATAATATCGGCGGCATCTGCCTTTTTCAGGGCAGTCCTGTTAAACAGGCAAGCCTGATCAACCATTTTCAATCCATTGCGAAAACGCCGATCCTGATGTGTATCGACGCGGAGAACGGTCTGGGAATGCGTATTCTCGACAGTGTATTGCCGCTGCCCCGGCAAATGATGCTGGGGGCAATGAGTAAGGGTGACCTGGTGTATGAATATGGGCGGGTCGTGGCGGAACAATGCAGGCGTTTAGGCGTCCAGGTTAATTATGCCCCCGTTGTGGATGTAAACAATAATCCTGACAACCCGGTAATCAACGACAGAAGCTTCGGCGAAAACGTTGAAAAAGTCTCAAACTTTGGTATCCGTTACATGCAGGGTTTGCAGGATCGCGGTGTGATGGCCTGTGCAAAACATTTCCCCGGCCATGGTGATGTAAATGTTGACTCCCATGTTGATCTGCCTGTAATTAATAAGAGCCGGGCACAACTTGATTCACTTGAACTCGTGCCTTTTAAGAAAATCTTTGCTGCGGGCGTAGGAAGCGCGATGATCGCGCATTTGTATATTCCTTCTATTGACGCCCGAAAGAACCGTCCCACTTCGATTTCCTATAACAACGTTACTCAACTATTGAGGAATGATCTGGGTTATGATGGTCTCACATTTACAGATGCACTCGACATGAAAGGCGTGGCAAAATATTTTCCAAACGGCGAAGCGTCAGTGGAAGCATTAATTGCAGGTAACGATATGCTTTGCCTCCCGGAAGATATACCTCTTGCGATCCGGAGAATAAACGTTGCGATAAACCAGGGCAAATTAAACTGGGCAGATCTGGAAATGCATTGTAAAAAAGTGCTTGCCGCAAAATATCGCTATGGATTGGACACGATCAAACCCGTGCTGTATGAAAACCTGGCGGCGGATCTTAACCGGGATATCCCTGAGCTCACAAGAAAAATTGCAAGACAGGCAATCACATTATTGTCAAAGCAGGATGGAGAATATTTTCCTTTTCAAAATAGCGGGAATAAAAAAACAGCCATCGTTGGTTTAGGAGTTATGGCAGAAACGCCTTTTATTACCGGTATAAAAAAAATCAGCAATGGGGATGTATATTTCCTGGATTATACAGCGGGAGACACGGGGTTTACTGCGCTCATAAACAAATTGAACGGCTATGATCGCGTTATCCTTAGCTATCATAACATGTCGAGGTCGCCAACTTCGAATTTCGGATTAAGCAAGAACGCCATCCTGCTTCCTTCGCTTTTGAAAACAAGATCACGGCTTATTGTTTTGTTTGGAAATGCGTATGCGGTTAAAAATTTCTGCGACGAAAAAAACCTGGTCGTATGTTATGAAGATGGAATTGTAATTCAACAAACAGCTATAGAACTGTTTACCGAACAATATCCGTTCCAGGGCAGTTTACCTGTTCGTGTTTGTGAAAAATACCCGGCAGGTAGCGGTATAGTAACAGCATTTAAAAAAAATGTACCCAGAGATCAATTCGGTTTTGATCTGTCAATGCCTCAGAAGATCGACTCGATTGTGGAAGACGGCATAGCAAAAAAAGCCATGCCCGGGTGCACCATACTGGTTGCAAAAAATGGTAAGCTCGCTTTTCAAAAATCTTATGGCAACTATACCTACCTGCCTGGATCAACCAGGGTAAATCCATACACCGTTTATGACCTTGCATCATTGACTAAAATGCTTTCTACCACGCTGGCTGTAATAAAACTTTATGACCAGGGAAAGATCGATCTAAAAAAAAAGATCTCTGAATACCTGCCGGAATTTGAGGGAAGCAATAAATCAGGTATAAGTATTGAAAAATTATTGCTGCATGAAGGAGGTTTAATTGCGTATATTCCTTTTTACAAAGAAACACTTAGCGTTGATGGCAAACCCCTGAATACACTTTACCGGGAAACAGCTTCCGATAGCTTCCCCACGCAGGTTGCACGCAACCTCTACCTGCGCAAAGCCTGGCAGGACACGATTCTGTCCCGTATCATCTCCAGTCCCGTTGGTCCTGAAAAATATGTTTACAGCGACAATGATTTCATCATCCTGGGAAGGATAGTTGAAAAAATAACCGGTGTTTCGCTGGCACAATATGTTAAGAAAAATTTCTTCGATCCACTTTCTTTAGAATCGATGAGGTTTTTACCTCTGCTGTATTTCGACAGTTCCCGAATAGCCCCAACAGAAGATGAAAAGATTTTTCGAACACAAATGATTAGCGGCTATGTTCACGATCCCGGCGCCGCATTATCCGGTGGCGTCTCCGGACATGCCGGCCTTTTTGCCGATGCATATGATGTAGCCGTGTTAATGCAGTTGTTGTTGAATAAAGGCGAGATGGGCGACAGGCATTTTATTTCAGCGGAAACAATCGAATATTTTACTTCCTATCATAGCTCCAAAAGCAGGCGGGGGTATGGTTTTGATAAGCCGGAAAAAG
>JAEWDG010000288.1 GCA_023390215.1 Bacteroidota bacterium
TTCCAAATATCTCCAGCATCCATTCGTACATGAAAACTAAAATGCAAGTTCTGTACCGTTGAAGTCTTTTGTTACCTAAAAGCTCTCAGCCTGAAGGTCTAGCTTTGCCCTCCTCCGGCTTTCATTAAAATATTTTTTCCAGTTAAGGAATTTCTTTTCGAGGAGATAATAACTAAGTGAAGCGATCAGATATGCGGCGCCGAAACTGATCAGGAAGAGGGGCACAATCGACAGCCGGAAAAGTTTACTGGTCAAGGAAAAAACAACCGGATGCCATACATACAGTCCGTAACTGATTCTTCCAGAATAAATAAGAAATGGAGCGGAGAGGACCTGGTTGAAAATTGAGCGTTGGGATACACTTATTACAATTGCTATTACACACAAAAATGTAATTGAGAATATACTGTACTTGATCACCTGTATCCACGTTGACCCATCCCCGGAAAATTTTGATAAAAATAGCATCAGGAGGATGCTGAGGAATAACAGGAAACTGAAATTCTTCCGCAGTTTCTGAGTCAGTCCCGCATCTGTTTCAAGCGTTGCCAGGAAAGCGCCCATTGCAAGGGAATCAAAGCGGGTAAAAGTAAAATAGTAAACATCAAATCCTTTATCTGCCATCAGGTACCTGAGCGCGATTGCGAAGATGCAAATGAAAATGGCGAAGCGCTTTAGGCTTTTCCGGGAAAGCAATAAAACAATAAGTGGCCAAAACAAATAAAAATGTTCTTCTACTGCCAGAGACCAGTAATATTCCGGGCCTGATCCGCCCCAATGAAAGGTCATGGCGAAATTTTGCAGGTAGATCCAGAAGTAAACCTGGTCATTCAACGCAATGGTTTTTTCTCCGCTGATCAGCGGCCAGCCGAAATAATAAAATAGGAGGAAGAAATAATAGAGCGGAAATATCCTGAGGGTACGCTTAATGTAAAAATTCCTGAAATAATTGGAATGTTGTTTTTCGACAAGTAATATCCTTGTGATAAGAAATCCGGATAGAACGAAAAACATAGTCACCCCGATCTGTGCAAAGATCTTCATGATTTCCCATCCCGGATGAATAGGATAGTACTGCGCAAAGAAATGGGCGAACATAACAAATAGTGCTGCTACAGCACGCACCCCGTCAAGCGACTTATAATATCTGAGTTTCATGAATTCTTTGCTGGGTTGCCAGCCGTATCATTCAGGTCGGATATTTCCAGGCTTATGGGGGTGCCCAATCTTATTGTTTTATGGATCTCTGCCACGCTATCTGTATGTTCGATCAGCTGTATGATCCTGTCTGTTGATTCGCCGGATTGTATTTTAACCGCATACCTGAGATGCTTACCGGGATCACCGGCAGCTCCAAATTCTGACTGAACATGCACCTCACAACTTTGAACGGCAATACCCAGTGTTGCCGCTTCCCTGTAGATATCGTTGCAGAAACAGGTTGCAAGGGCCAGGCAAAGAAGTTCACCTCCATTGATCGCAGATCCGAAGCCGGATTCTTTTACCGGCAGTGCAAGCGTTTGTTGCTTACCGTTAGTTTCAAGGAAGGTTTGCAGGATATCTTTTTCCGATCTTACAGAAACGCTGATGTTCATGATTATTTTTGCGGGTAACGCTTCAATATATCTGCCATCGAAGCTTTGATCATTTTTTCAAGAATCTTCACATCCACCTCTTCAAGTTGCTTCACATAGATGCAGGCCTTTCCTGTTTTATGTTTTCCGAATTTTTTGAGAAGTGCTTCACGGTCTTTAAAATTACCCGAGAGATACAAAGAGATGTCAGCTTTACGTGGTGAAAAACCAACCAGGGGTGCGTCACCTTCACGTCCTGAATCATAAACGTAATGATAGGAGCCAAATCCGATTATGGATGGTCCCCACATCTTTGCTTTAAAGCCAGATGCTTCTTCGAATATCTTTATGAGTTGGAGTGAATCTTTTTTTTTCGTTCCATCTATCAATGAGGAAATAAATGCTTTTGGATCTGATGAAGTTTCAACAGTTTTATTTTTTGATGTAGCCATAGCAGTTAAGTTACCTGTTCTTCCGCGAGCTGGGGCCCCGCGGCATGTGCCTCCCGAATATACATATCTTTCAACTGATCATAAAACGAATGACGGGTTACAAGAGAAGCGGCCAGGTTGGCGATGAGGGCTGTAAGCATGATGTAAAAAATAACATTATGGCTGTTGGTCATTTCCAGCACCAGGATAGATGATGTAAACGGACTTCTTGTAATGCTGGTTAGGAAACCGGTCATGCCGCAAAGTATAAGCAAATTTGAAGCTTGTGGACTAAGATGAAAACCTTCGGCGAGCAAAGCACCGATTCCTGCACCCGCACTGAGTGAGGGCGCGAATACGCCACCTGCACCACCGGATGTGAAAGAGAATATCGAACCTATCACGCGTAATACGGGTACATACCATTCAACGGTTTTATCAGGTGTAAAAAGCGTGGTAACCATAATGTCTTTTCCCGAACCTCCTGTTTCTCTTCCCACAAACACGATCATTAAAGCCAGTATCAATCCCGATAATGCTGCAAATATGGCGTGTTGATACTCCCGCTTCATTGCTTTTTTCCTCCTGAAAATATAGATCATAACCTGTGCCATACCTGTAC
>JAEWDG010000267.1 GCA_023390215.1 Bacteroidota bacterium
GAAGGTGTTGCTCCGGATATTAAAGACATCGTTAAGTTCAACTATCCTGCCCGGGATATGGACAGGTTGTTCCTCAACGGACTTACCTGGGCCGATTGGCAGGAGGAATGGAATTTTGTAAAAGATCGTTTAACCGATGAGGTTATTGACAGGGCGATGAAAAATCTCCCTCCGGAAATTTATCCTGTTTCGGGTCTTACCATGGCCGCAACAGTTAAATCAAGACGAGATAAGTTGTACGATCACTTGCCGGAATATTATCAAACCATTGCAGAAGAGGTTGGCATTCCATTGTCTAAAGACAAAGAATACGTAGAAATAAAACGGTTAAGCGATGACAGCACGTTGGTAAATGTGTATAAAATATCCAAAAAAGGAAAACAGGATTCCCTGCCATACTATTCCCGGATGTTCTATAAATCTGAAACTTCAGAAATAAGGATTTATGGCATTGGCGGAGAAGATAAATATCATCTCACCGGTAATACAAACCGTGGTATCAATATCCGGTTGATCGGCGGACCGGATAGCGATATGTATACGGATGAATCGCTTGTAAGCGGTACAGGACATAAAACAGAGATCTACGACGACCGTACGGGAAACCAGTTCAAAAAAAGCCGGGAAACACAACTTCATCTTTCAAGCGATTCCTCTGTTCATGACTATGAATTCTCAACTTATAAATTTGACAAAAAGAAATTAAAACCCATCGCCTTATATAGCAATGCTGACCGCATTTATGTTGGACTGGCTTATCGCGTAACAAAAAACAAATGGAGGGTTGAACCCTTCGCAACTGATCAGCGATTCGATATTAAATACTCGATCACGCAGAATGCATTCAGTGCAACGTATCAATCACAGTTTAAAAAAATGATCGGCAACCTCGACGGTGTATTTTACGCCAACTATGATTTTATGCGCTGGATAAATTTTTATGGTTTGGGAAATGACACAAGGATTATAAACGAGGACGTAGACTTTAACCGGATGCGAACAAGATACTGGATCGCGGATGCCGGGCTTCAGAAACGAATAAAGAACAAACAAAAGATTTCATTTCACATTTTTGGGCAGGGCATTGATCTGCTGGAAGACACGGCAAGATTTATTGCAAAAACATATTATCCTGTGAAAGATGAGGCTTATCAATCGCATACATACGTGGGCACGGCACTCAGGTATGTTTACCAAAGCCTGAATGATTCCATTTTACCCACCAGAGGTTTTGGAATTCAACTGGAAGGCAACTACACACACAGTCTGCAAAACACAAACAGGAGTTTTGCGCGTTTTATTTCTGAATTGAACTTCTACGCCCCATTCTCCAAAAAATTTGGTTTGGCGATTCATGGCGGAGCTGAAACAGTTACCGGAAACCCAGAATTCTACCAATATCCGCATATTACCAGTTCGGTGACCTTAAGAGGATTTCGCCGCGAAAGATTCTGGGGGCAAACGGCTGCATATGCGCAGAATGAACTTCGATTTATCACACCCGTTAAGTCATACCTGATTAGCGGCCGGTTCGGATTTTTTGGATTTTATGATGTTGGTCGTGTCTGGATAAAGAATGAAAATTCAAACACCCTGCACAGCAGTTACGGTGGTGGTATAATCCTTTCACCATTTAACCTCATAACCGGACAGGTTTCGGTCGCAACTTCCCAGGAGGCGACCCGGATCCACCTGAGTTTAATTAAAGTATTCTAATTCAAACAGGTCATCGTTAAAAAGCTGCCACTATGGCACAAATGGCTATCTTTGTCAACTAATTTCAGAGATGGAACTGTTGACAATTGATAAAACACACGATGAAACCCGGCAGGGAGAACCGTTTCAATCACTCACGACAACCTTGCAGGAAAATGGCAAACGCTTTTATATAGAGAGTTATGGCTGTGCCATGAATTTTGCCGATAGTGAGGTGATCGCATCTATTCTCCAGGATCAGGGTTTTAGCCCAACCGTTGATGAGACCCTGGCTGATCTGGTATTAATTAATACCTGCTCTATACGTGAAAAAGCGGAACAAACTGTGAGACGGAGACTTGCTCAGTTCAACAGCATCAAAAAACAAAGGCCCGGGTTAATGATCGGGGTTTTGGGCTGTATGGCTGAAAGGTTGAAGTCGGCTTTCCTTGAAGAAGAAAAACTGGTGGACATCGTTGTAGGCCCCGATGCATACCGCAGTCTACCAGGGTTAATAGAGGAAGCTTCCGGAGGACAAAAAGCAGTAAAT
The DNA here is from genome assembly GCA_023390215.1 of Bacteroidota bacterium. Lineage (GTDB taxonomy): Bacteria > Bacteroidota > Bacteroidia > Chitinophagales > Chitinophagaceae > Ferruginibacter. The sequence continues at coordinate 2,246 of JAEWDG010000267.1, forward strand.
GTTTTATTGAGCAGAGAAGAAACCTATGCGGATATCGCTCCGGTTCGGTTGAACAGTAATGGCGTAACTGCTTTCGTGAGTATCATGAGGGGTTGCAACAATATGTGTTCATTTTGTGTAGTGCCCTTTACCAGGGGAAGAGAGAGAAGCCGTAACACGCGTAGCATTTTGAATGAATGTGAAACATTGTTCAACCAGGGTTATCGTGAAGTGACACTACTTGGCCAGAACGTAGACAGTTACCAATGGATAGATGAAGAAAAAAATGAGACAGTAAGTTTTGCTATGCTCATGGAGCGGGTAGCCCGGATATCTCCCCTGCTTCGTGTGCGTTTCTCTACTTCCCATCCGAAAGACATAACAGATGAAGTGTTGTTCACGATGCGGAAATATGATAACATCTGCAATTACATTCATCTGCCTGTACAAAGCGGCAACACAAGGGTTCTTCAGATGATGAACAGAACCTACAGCCGGGAATGGTATATCAACAAAGTGGACCGCATCAAAGAACTCCTGCCCGATTGCGGATTATCAACAGATCTGATCGCGGGATTTTGCACGGAAACCGAAGAAGAACACAAGGATTCAATAAGCCTGATGCAATACTGCAAATATGATCTGGCTTATATGTATTATTATTCTGAACGTCCGGGAACACTTGCTGCACGACGTTTTACCGATGACGTGCCACTCGAAATAAAAAAACGCCGTTTACAGGAGCTGGTAGATTTGCATCGCCTCCATTCTCTGGAAAGCATGAAAAAAGATGTGGGAAAAACGTTTAATGTGCTGGTGGAAGGATTTTCAAAACGCAGTGAAGAAGAATTGTTTGGAAGAAACGATCAGAACAAAGGCATTGTATTTCCACGGGAGCATTATAGAAAAGGAGATTACGTAATGGTTAAGATCGAATCCTGCACTGCCGGCACCCTTATCGGAAAAGCCGCAGGGATGGCGGGATAAAATGAAAATGAAGAAAAAATGGATTTACAATCAATAAAGAACAGGTTCGGGATTATTGGAAACTCTCCTGCATTAAACCATGCACTCAGCGTGGCGGCACAGGTTGCGAATACAGATCTCTCTGTGCTGATCAACGGAGAAAGTGGTGTAGGTAAGGAAGCATTTTCTCAGGTGATCCATGCGATGTCGGCAAGAAAACATAATCCATTTATCGCTGTTAATTGCGGAGCCATACCTGAAGGCACGATCGATTCTGAATTATTCGGACATGAAAAAGGATCGTTTACCGGCGCGGTGGAAAGCAGAAAAGGATATTTTGAAACGGTGAATGGCGGAACGATCTTTCTTGATGAGATCGGTGAAATGCCATTGGGCACACAGGCAAGGCTATTGCGTGTGCTCGAAGCCGGCGAATATATTCGCGTGGGCAGCAGCAAGGTCCAGAAAACTGATGTAAGGGTAATTGCGGCATCAAACAAGGATCTGCTGGAATATACCCAAACCGGGCGCTTCAGGGAAGACCTGTATTACAGGCTGAATACTGTACCCATACGCGTTCCTGCGCTAAGAGACCGTAAAGAAGACATTTACCTGCTGTTCAGAAAATTCGCCACTGATTTCGCGGACAAATACAAAACCACCTCGGTGCAACTTTCAGACGAAGCAAAGAATATGCTCACGAACTATTCTTTTCCCGGTAACGTTCGTGAATTAAAAAATATCGCCGAACAGATTTCTGTGCTCAGCAAAGAAAAACTGGTAACGGGAGAACAACTCAGAAGTTTTCTGCCTGCGGATACTTATTCGCGTTTACCCGTACTCGTTGGGTCTAACGGACATGGCAGTGTTAGCCAGGCGGAATTCGCCAGTGAAAGAGATATTCTGTATAAACTTTTCTTCGATATGAAAAAAGATGTTACAGAGCTAAAAAAAATGTTTTTCGATTTGCTGCATAATCCCGCGGCAGCACAGCATATGTACAATACGGATGGAGAAAATTATCGCGAACTTTCGGTTGCACAGGCGCCATCTGGATATAATTCCAACCAGCCGGTAATCATTCACCCACAGAACCAGGAGTCAAAGATTTTATCCCATGAAAATGTGGAAGAATCTCTGAGCATTATGGATAAGGAAAAAGAACTGATCATCAAGGCCCTGAAAAAACACAGGGGTAAGCGCCGCGATGCTGCGCTGGACCTGGGAATCAGTGAGCGGACACTGTACCGTAAGTTGAAAGAATATGATATAGAAAACCTCTAACCCATGAATCGCCGGAATCTGTTTTTTTTAATTGCAGGCCTCTTTATCCTCACCCTATTTTCGTTTGCCACCTGCAAATATTCTTTCAGTGATGTGGGAGCTATACCCCCCGAAGTGAAAACTTTCCGGGTAAATTATTTTGAGAATAAGGCACAGTATGTGAATACATATCTCAGTCCGAATATCACGGAGAAACTCAAACAGAAGATCATCAGCACCACAGGCCTGAGGCAAACCAACGACGATGATGCACATTATGATATCAGCGGCTATGTATCGCAATATTTTACCACAACTGTAAGTGTATCGGGAAACAACGCAAGCGGAAACCGCTTA
>JAEWDG010000049.1 GCA_023390215.1 Bacteroidota bacterium
AAAGGCATGATGGCAGGGAAGGAGATACAAATCTCGTAAATGGAAAAGAAGACGCGACGTTACACCTTTATGCAGGTCAGACAGAGCGCTGGCGTATTGTTAACGCTGCGAGTGCAAGATATTTTAACCTCAGCCTGAACGGCAGGCCTTTCCAGGTGATTGCCACAGACGGAGGATTACTGGAATATCCGAGAACCGTTACAGAATTACTGATCACTCCCGGTGAGCGTTTCGATATACTCGTAGGTCCATTTGAGGAATGGGAAAATTTCCCGATGAATTCATTGCCTTATAATCGTGTTACGATGCTGAGGTCAAAATTCCGTACATACGCCAACATACAGGTAATGGAGAAAAAACCTACTGTTGCGAAAATACCTTCCAGGTTGAGAGAAATAAAAAGCCTTACCCACAAAGATGCGACAGTTAACCGGCATGTAAAGCTTTCTGTGGAACCAGGCCTGAAGCGCGGTATAGATTTTACAGTGAATGGAGAACTTCACCACATGGATAAGCCGGTTCTAGTCGGCGATCTGCAGGTTTGGGAAGTTTCCAATACCAGCCTGATGGATCACCCCTTTCATCTTCACGGGTTTTTCTTCCAGGTTATAGAAGAGAATGGCAAAGCACCCGCGTATGTAGCCTGGAAGGACACGTACAACCTGGCGCCTAAATCCAAAATAAAAATCGCGTGGATGCCCGATAACAGGCCCGGCCGGTGGATGTATCATTGTCATATCCTGGAACACCATGCCGCAGGTATGATGGCCCATTTTGATGTGGTTGACCCATCCCTGCCCCTGGCTGATTATTCCGCGCATCATACCAGATGTCATGTATAATTAATTATGAGTTCCCTGCATAAGGCCTGCTTTTAAAGCAGGCTTTTTTTATACGTATCAGAGATTTAGAAACATGCTGGAATTATATAAATCAATGGTATCAAACTGTAACATCAACAGCTCCTTAACGAAGTAGTTTTGCTTTATCAAATCGTAAACAATTAAACATTAAAAAAATGGAAACAACAACTAAAAGCTGCGGATGCGCAACAACAAACCAAACCATCATTTGTACCTGCGGTGATCATTGCCCCGGTTCAACCTGCACCTGCGGATGTGCTTGTGCTGCTTAAGTAATGAAGGGAGGATGTTTCCTCCCTTTTTTTTGTTCAGCCCCAAAATGTAAACGTTAAAAGCAGAACAAAATATATTGCAACATCCATCGATTCAAATTACTTCCAATATGCTTACCTCCGCACCGTCCAGCAGTTCATCACATGCAATCTGACAAGCCTGTAAATAAAAACAGGATGTATTGCCTTTATACTTTATACGCACCATACAGGTTCCGCAACTTCCCATTCCGTTGCAGAGTCCGAAACCCGGAATCTGAAACTTTTCGGATATTAATGTGAGTAGCGAGAAATATTCATTTTTTTCAATCCCGATATTAACTGAAGAATTGGAATGAATAACAGTAAACCGAATCAGCGTTTCTGAGATCATAAGCCTGTTGAAGTTCGGAAAATCTTTTTCAAACAATTAACGCTATTATTTTTAAGTTTGGATCATGATAATGCAGGTGCGTAAAAGCAATATAAAAAAGCCCGTCAGTTATCTGATTGTGGACATGAGCGACTGCTACACCTGGTCCTTCCCTGAATTTATTCCATTTTGTAATCATCTATTTTACTTTTCAAGCTTAAAAGCTTTTCATAGAGCTGCGTCCGTATAGGACAGGTAATACCCACACGTATTTATCTTTCAATTTTTTATCATCCTGAATGGAATAAGCTTGTCCTGTTCAGGAAAAGCAGGTTTATGAAACATTCCACATCCGGGTCATCCCGAACAGATATAAAGAAGGCAGGCCTCGCGCTTGCAATCATCGTAAACATCCTCATATGTAAGGAAGCATATACTAATCCGGAGATCTATGCTTATTTATGGATTAGTATACCGGCAGTTGCATTGTTAAGGTAAGGATTACTTATGCGTAACAATCAATATTAAACGTTCCTGAGATGCCGCCGGATTTATATCCGGACTAAAGGAATTCACTATTTTTCATTCCTTTTCTCCCTGCGGTCAATCAGCTTAATATGTAATCGTACTTTGTATCTCACCATAGGTAAGTCACATCTGGTAATTGAATTATCCTCTACCTTGTAGTGATGAACTGGCACCGGTTTAATATTGATGAGATCTATGAAATCATGGGTTCGCAGGCCCAGGGTTTAAATGCCGGTCAGGTTGAAGAACGACTGGCAGAAAATGGACTTAATCAGTTGGCAGAAACCAAAAGTAAAACCAGGCTGCATATTTTTCTAAGTCAGTTCAAAGACCTGTTGATACTTATTTTACTGGCAGCCGCGATCGTATCTGGTATCATTGGTGATATCAAAGAAACCATAGTTATTCTTTTTATAGTTGTGCTCAATGCAATTGTTGGATTTCTCCAGGAGTACAGGGCTGAGAAGGCAATGCAGGCATTGAAGCAGATGGCTGTGTCGCAGGCAAAAGTGATAAGGGAGGGAAAACTTCAATTTATTAGTGCCACCGGTTTGGTACCCGGAGACCTTGTTGAATTAGAATCCGGAGATGCTGTACCTGCGGATATACGTATCAGTAAGGCCATTAACCTGAAAACAGAAGAAGCGGCGCTTACCGGTGAATCGCTGCCCGTGGAAAAGTTCACGAAGACAATTGAGGTTGATGATCTTCCAATCGGCGACAGGCGCAACATGTTATATAAAGGCACCTATGTTACCTACGGCAGGGGCACCGGAATTGTGATCGCTACCGGGATGCAAACCGAATTGGGAAAGATCGCGAGAATGTTGCAGGAGGCGGAATCGCTCACACCATTACAGGTGAAAATGGATGCATTCGGTAAGAAGCTGTCTGTACTTATATTATTTCTGTGTGTGTTATTTTTTTTGGCAGGATGGTTAAGAGGTGAGGGTGTTTTTAAAATGCTTATGACCAGCATCTCGCTGGCGGTTGCTGCAATTCCCGAAGCCCTGCCTGCTGTTATTACAATCTCTCTGGCACTGGCGGCCCGTCGCCTGGTTCGAAAGAACAGCCTTGTCCGTAAACTTCATGCAGTGGAAACACTGGGTGCGGTCTCCTATATCTGCGCCGATAAAACAGGGACGCTCACAAAAAATAAAATGCATGTTGAGCAGATATTTTCGGATGGGCGCATGTTTTCCAGAGAAACATTTTTACAACACAGTTCTGCCAATCATTCACTTTTAGTTGAGGCTTTCGCTCTGAACAACGATGCTTTGAAAACTCCCGAAGGTTTCAGAGGAGATAGCAGTGAAATAGCATTGATGGAAGTTGCTTTGGAACATCACCAGAAATATGGGAAGGAATATAGATTGGGTGAGATCGGTTTCGACTCTGAAAGGAAACTAATGACCACTTTTCATCTGCTCGATGGAAAGTATATCTCATTTACAAAAGGTGCGCCGGACATTCTTCTAAATCTTTGTTTAGATAGCAACAGGGAAGTTTTAAAGCTGAAGGTTGATGACATGGCCACAGAGGGATTTCGGGTTCTGGGTTTTGCTTACCGGATCTGGGAATCTATCCCGGAGAAAATGGATCCTGATCTTATAGAAAATGATTTGAACTTCCTGGGTCTTGCGGGAATCATAGATCCTCCCCGGGATGAAGTTGCAGATGCTGTTTCGCAATGCAAGGTAGCTGGAATTGTTCCGGTCATGATCACAGGGGATCATCCTTTAACAGCCAAAACGATTGCGAAAAGAATCGGTATCATAAGCGACGAAAAAGATCAGGTCATTACCGGACTCGAACTGGCCCGCATAGACAGTGAACATTTCGCGGATGAAGTAGAGCATATAAAAGTATATGCTCGCGTATCTCCCGAACAAAAACTGCATATTATAAAAACCCTTCAGAATAAAGGATATTTTGTCGCTATGACGGGTGATGGCGTTAATGATGCGCCCTCGCTGAAGAATGCGAATATTGGTATTGCGATGGGCATCACCGGCACCGACGTG
>JAEWDG010000050.1 GCA_023390215.1 Bacteroidota bacterium
TGTACAGAAAGATCGGGATCAGCTTATCATTTCCCGCCATCGACTGAAGCAGAAAACCAAAAGCCCATAGCCATAGTAAATTGCCTATCAATCGGAGGATCATCCCGCTGCTTTCGCTGAACATATATGTAATGATGGACCAGGGCTGCGTGGACAATTTGGTGAAACTTGCGGGTAAGGCGAAAGATTCAATTACCTGCCCGTTAAAAAGTTCTGAAGGCTGCTGAAAGAAATTATAACATACCTGAACGGTGAGGATCAGTAAGAAAAAAATCATGATGAGGGTAAATAAACCCATCAATGCATTGCCATCATAGCCTAAAGAAAAGCGCCTTTTTCTGGATGCCTTATAATCCTGGTATCGGTCTGATTCTCCCATAAAACTTTCGAACAATAAAATTTATGAACCTTAGCGAGGAGAAAGTTAAAGCTTAGTAGAAACTACGTTTGTTTGTCTGGTTCCAGAAAAAAACGATAAGAAAGCCTACCACTGCTCCCCCGATATGTGCCAGGTGCGCAACATTATCACCGGAAGATTGGGCAAAAGCACCGAACACATCGAGGGCAATAAACCCCAGAATAGCCCATTTAGCTTTTACCGGAACCGGAATGGGTATGATCATCAACTGAGTGTTTGGAAAAAGGTATCCGAATGCGGCCAGCACCCCCATCACAGCGCCAGAAGCGCCAACTGTTGCATTTATACGGAGTGCCATCTGATATTGGTCATACAGGTCTGCATTCAATGCCATATGGTCAACAGGCCAGTAATGGTAGGCGTACCAGCCCATTTGTGCAAGGCCGGCAGCCAGCCCGCATACGAGATAAAAAATAAGAAATCGCTTTGGGCCCCAGATTCTTTCAAGCATAGTTCCAAACATCCACAACGCAAACATGTTAAAAAGAATATGCATAAATCCTCCATGCATGAACATGTGTGTGATGAGCTGGTAGATCCTGAATTCTTCGGATTTATAATGATGGAGGGCAAATAAATCGAATGCTTTGCTGTTAACAGCATCCAGCCCACCGGAAACTGCGGTTGCAAGAAATGCCAGTGCATTAATGATGATCAGGTTCTGAACGACCGGTGTGTTGCGCTGAAAACTGTTTCCGTACTGCATGTATCAAAGTTAACAGATAAGGGAGCTAATGGTTGATGAGATTAGTGCGAAGCGGTTGATTTTACGATTTTCGTAATTCGAGTACGGCTACGGTTTCAATATGATGGGTATGCGGAAACATATCCACCGGCCTGAGCTTCAGCAGCTCATATTTTTCTGAGAGTATCTGCAGGTCCCGGGCCTGTGTGGCCGAATTACAACTCACATACACAATTCGCGGCACTTCAATATCCAGTAATTTTTTCAGCATTTTTTCGTGCATACCTGCGCGGGGCGGATCGGTGATCACTACATCGGGCCGACCATTCATGTTAAAAAAATTATCGTCACATATCTTGATCACGTCGCCGGCAAAGAACTGCGCATGGTGGATGTGATTGAGTTCCGCATTTTTTTTCGCATCCTCAATCGCCTCAGGCACTGTTTCCACGCCGATGATTTTTCCAGCAACATCGTGCAGGTATAACCCGATGCTTCCGGTTCCACAATAGAGATCATATACGGTTTCTTTACCCGTTAAAGCGGCAAAATCCTTCACTACATCATACAATTGTTTTCCCTGGCGGCTGTTGGTTTGAAAAAAAGATTTGGGGCTGATGATGAAAGACAGTTCTCCCAATTTTTCGATCGCATATCCGGGACCGGTATATACCACGGGTTCCAGGTCATAGATCACATCATTCCATTTCGGGTTGATGGTATAAAGAAGTGTGGTAATTGCCGGAACTTTTGACAAAACATGATCGAGCAAGGCTATCCGTTTTTCTTCATCTTCATGGTTCAGCACGATATTCACCATCAGGTCGCCGGTGGTACAGTAACGAATAATAATATTTCTCAGCCAGCCTTTGTGTTCCCTTATATCATAAAATTCAAGCTGATTCGCCTTCGCATATTCGCGGATACAGTTCCGGATGCTGTTGTTCACTTCATCCATCAGGTAACACTCTTCTATATCGATCACCTTATCAAAAATGCGGGGCGCATGATATCCCAGTGCATTCTCCTGTTGAACAGGCTGATCCAGGCTTATCTCTTCATTGCTGAGGTAACGTTTATTGCTAAACGTAAATTCCAGTTTATTCCGGTAGGCGGTGGCCCTTTCTGAACCTAGGATGGGAAGAGTTTCCAGCGGCTGTATTTTTCCAATACGTGCAATGTTTTGCAACGCTTCTTTTTGTTTATACTGCAACTGCTTCTCATAAGGAAGCATCTGCCATTTACATCCGCCGCAAACCCCAAAATGTTTACAGAAAGGAACAACACGGTCGGCAGCAGCTTCAAGTATCCTCATTACCCTCGCTTCTGCCCAGTCCTTTTTAGATTTTGTGATCAGCAGTTCTACCCTGTCTCCCGGAACAGCGCCCGTTATGAAGATCACCTTTCCCTCATGCCTGGCAAGGGACTTACCTTCTGCGGCATAATCGGTTACCAGGATATCGGCAATAATTTGTTGGGGTTTTCTTTTTCGCACGCCGCAAAATTACCCGATATAGCGCCTTCCCCAATAATGTTAACGATTTGTATAATTTAAAAACCGGCTTCTTTTCGTTACTGGCTTCAGTGATTTGATTTTAATACATTTGTACACCATAAAAATGCTGATGAAAAGAATTTTCACGTTTCTGGCCATCTTGCTTACCACAGGCCAGGCTTTCTCACAAAATCAGGGATATCAAATTACCGTACACATGCCGGGATATAGTTCCGGTATTGCTTACCTGGCCTATTATATGGGCAAAAACCTGAATGCGGCTGACTCCGCAGCCGTAAGCAATAAAGGGACAGCCATCTTTAAAGGAAGCACAAAGTTGCCCGGAGGTATCTATTCCATTGTATTTCCCGGAAAAAATGCCACAGCCGATTTCCTTCTGGATAAAGAGCAAACGCTCACTATAAAATCCGACAGTGCGAATCCTCCTAAGCTTACAGTGACAGGATCAAAGGACAATCTCACGTTCATGGCGTATAAAAAATACGTGGATGTCAGGGGAAAGGAAATGATGGATGAGCGTGCACTGTTCAGTTCATCAACCAATAAAGCAGATTCAGCAATGCATGAAGCGAAATATACCAGGCTGAACGATGAGCTGAACAAATACCGCGATAGTATCATCAATGCGCAACCCAATTCGCTGATGGGGGTGTTACTCTCAGCGATGAAGGAATCACCGCTTCCAACCAAAGTTGCAGTTACACATGAGGACTCGCTGGAGAACTACCAGTTTTATAAAAGACATTATTGGGATGGCATCACATTTATGGACGACCGCATTGTTCGCACACCTTTCTTTTTGCCCAAATTAGAAAGATATTACCGCGATGTAATCGTGCAGCAACCGGATACGATCATTAAGGATCTCGATTATAAACTGCTTCTGGCACGCACTGCCCCCGAGATGTACAAATTCCTTTTGAACTGGGCCACGGATGAATATATTAATCCTAAATACATGGGGCACGACAAAGTATTCGTGCACCTGTTTGAAAAATATCATAGCAAAGGCCTGAGTTCCTGGTTGAACGAAAAGCAGATGGAAACCATTACACGGCGAGCTTATATGCAGATGTCTAATCTTATCGGAGAAAAAGCAGCCGACCTTGAAATGGTGGATTCAACAGGGAAGCTTACCAGTCTTTATTCGGTTAAAGCGCCTTATACAGTAGTTATTTTCTGGGATCCCACCTGCGGACACTGCAAGGAGGAACTGCCGCATATCGATTCCCTGTACCATGCCTCCTGGAAGAAGAAAAACGTAAAGATCTATGCTGTACTGACTGAAGATCAGAAGCCCGCCTGGGTAAATTATATTAAAGATCATAATATTGGTGACTGGGTTAACGTTTACCAAACCAAGGAGATGGCGGATGCGGTGGCTAAAGCACAGCAACCTTCCTTCCGCCAGCTTTATGATGTCATTATGACCCCAACTTTGTATCTTCTGGATGAGGACAAACGGATCATTGGAAAAAAACTTACCTGGCAGCAATTGAATGAATTGCTCGAAGTAAAAATCGCTGCCCAGAAAAACCAAACTGTAAAATGAGACTAAAGCTCTTATTCATGTCGGCTGCTGTATTTTTCACGGCCGGCAATTGTATTTCTCAAACCCTGTTCACATATGGTAAGTACCCGGTGAGTAAAGATGAATTTCTGCGGGCTTACAATAAAAACAATGCGCCGGTTACTGATAAGGCAACGGCCATGCGTGAATATTTCGATCTCTATGCAAATTTCAAATTGAAAGTAAGAGCTGCAGAGGAAATGAAGCTGGATACGCTTCCCCAGCTCCGGGCAGATCTCGACAACTTCAGACAGCAGGTTCAGGATAATTATATGAACGACGAGAAAGGCTTAAGTGTTTTGATGGACGAAGCTTTTGCCCGTTCACAAAAAGACCTGCATGTTTTACATTTTTCTATTCCTGTTCCCGAAGACGCTACCGCTACAGATACAGCGAGGATATTTAAAAACATGAAAGCCCTCCAGTCCCATTTGTCAAAAGGTGGAACAGATTATGAAAAGATCGCTGGTGATCAGGGTGCGAAATTTTCGGACCTGGGGTTTATTACCGTATTCTCTCTTCCCTATAATTATGAGAACCTGGTATATAGCATGCATCCCGGCCAGGTAAGTGATCCGGTTCGGTCAAGATACGCCTGGCATATTTTCAAACTTGTTGATGAAAGAAAAAGCATAGGAAAATGGAAGGTTGCACAAATATTACTTGCCTATCCTCCCGATGCCGATGAAAAAGTGAAGAAAGATATCATGACGAAAGCTGAATCCATTTATGCTG
>JAEWDG010000092.1 GCA_023390215.1 Bacteroidota bacterium
GTTTTGCTGTTTCGATAAACATGCGTCAACGGCTTCAATACAGCAGGCCACAGCGATAGGAGCCTTGCTATTGATCAGTGAGAGTATTTCCCTGGTTTTTGAAATGAGTTCATCTGAATTGTAAACATGATTAACCAGGCCGTAGCGCAGGGCGGTGTCGGCATCTATCATATTTGCACTTATTAAAAGTTCCAGGGCTCTTCCTTTACCGATCAGTTGCGTCAGTCTTTGTGTGCCGCCATAACCGGGAATAAGTCCGAGATTAACTTCCGGTTGTCCGAATTTGGCATTAGATGAAGCAGTTCTGAAATGACAGGCCATAGCCAGTTCACAACCACCTCCCAGTGCGAAACCATTCACGGCGGCAATTACCGGCTTTTTTGATCTTTCTATTTTCAGGAAAATATCCTGACCGCGCTGAGCAAGCTTCATCGCCGCATCCCGATCAAGACCGGAGAACTCTGAGATATCGGCGCCGGCAACAAATGCCTTTTCTCCTGCGCCTGTGATGATCACCGAACGAATATCCCGGTTCTCTGCAACCTCATCCATGGACCAGTCGAGTTCGGTGAAAACCGAGGCATTTAATGCATTCATTTTATCCGGCCTGTTAATGGTAATCGTAAGAATGCCATTTTCAAGGTGATGCAAAAGCGTGGTATATGATTTATACATAGATCAAAAATTACGATGTTGTTGAACCCAGTCTTTAATATAAGCTGCGATTTCAGTTGTGGGTGTGCCAGGTGCAAATAACTTGCCCACGCCCTGTTCCTGCAACGCACTCATATCATCGTCGGGGATGATGCCTCCTCCTGTTAATAAAACATCATTCATGTTTTTTTCTTTCATAAGGGAAAGCAGTTTAGGGAAAACCGTATTATGCGCGCCGCTGAGTATGCTGATGCCGATGGCATCTACATCTTCCTGCGCTGCTGCAGTAACAACCATTTCCGGAGTCTGTCTCAGGCCGGTATAGATCACTTCCATTCCTGCATCCCTGAGTGCTGTAGCAATAACTTTCGCACCGCGGTCATGTCCATCCAGACCAACCTTTGCGACCAAAACTCTTACGGGCCTGTTCATATTGTTTAATTTACTTTCCAAGTGAATTGAAAACCGCGATCGCATCATCAATACGTTTTACGGTTTCAGTGTTTCCGATAGCAGAGGCAATAGCAAATACGCCCGGCCCGAGTTTTTCACCCACCAGCATAATACGGAGAAGCATTTGCAGTTCACCGGCTTTAATACCTGCCTGCCCTGCAAGTTCTTTAAACAAGGTTTCGAATGATTCGGGATTATTGTTTTTCATTTCCCTGATTCCTGCAGCAAACATGCTGAAGAAATTGCCGTGCGCATTGCTCCATTTCGATTTTACGCTCAACTCATCGTATGCTAAAGGTGCGTTGAAAAAATATCCCGCCTGCTGAATAAAATCAGTGAGCAGCATACATCTTTCTTTTGTAAGACCGATTACAGTTTCCAGGTATTCATCCGAACGGATATCAAATCCTTTTTGCTGAAATATATTTTTTACCGGCTCAACCAATTCAGATGCATTGGTCCTTTTCAGCCATTCCTGGTTGAACCATTTTGCTTTTTCGAAATCGAATTTGGCTCCGGCTTTATGAACTCTGTCAATTGAGAATGCAGACACCAGGTCTTCCTTCGTAAATATTTCCTGGCCTGTACCATCATTCCAGCCCAGCAGGGCCAGCATATTTATAAAAGCTTCAGGCAGAAAGCCTCTTTCGCGAAAACCGTCTGTTCGTTCACCGTTCTTTGGATCCGTCCAACTCATCGCGAAAACGGGAAAGCCATATGTAGCGCCATCCCTTTTGCTGAGTTTCCCATTGGGGCCGAGTATCAAAGGCAGATGTCCCCACTCAGGCATTTTTTCCAATCCAAAGAGATACTTCCATAATAAAATATGTACAGGAGCGCTGCTCAGCCATTCTTCACCCCGGAACGCGTGACTGATCTTCATAAGGTAATCGTCCACCACCACCGCGAGGTGGTAGGTCGGCATACCGTCCGCTTTAAGTAATACTTTATCATCTACAAGATTCGAATCAAAACTCACTTCTCCGTGAATCAGATCTGTGAAACTGATGCGTTCATTCGGGGGCATCAGAATCCGGATAACGTAAGGTGTATTTTCATTGAGAAGGCGGGTTACTTCTTCCTGCGGCAGAGAAACAGAGTTCCGCATTTTGCCGCGCACCTGCTGATCGTATTGAGGTGCAGGATTGGTATCCGTTTTTAGGCTGCGTCTCATTTCTTCCAGTTCTTCAGGAGTGTCAAATGCGAAATATGCATGGCCCGCTTCCACAAGTTTCAGTGCGTAATCCCTGTATATCGATTTTCTTTCGCTCTGCCGGTACGGTTCGAAGGGGCCACCCTTAAGTGGACTTTCATCTGGTTCCAGACCACACCATTTCAGACAGTCATAAATATATTGTTCAGCACCGGCCACATAGCGATTCTGGTCTGTGTCTTCGATCCGAAGCACAAACCTGCCTCCATGCTGGCGGGCGAACAGGTAATTATACAGAACCGTTCTCACACCTCCGAGATGGAGGCCTCCGGTTGGACTTGGGGCGAAGCGAACTCTTATTTCCCTGGTTGACATGGCGGCAAAGTTAAGGATGAGTTAAGATCAATTCACTGGCATACAAGGATATACTCCAAAGGTTTAATTTAACGGTGAGAAATATTTGAAAAAAATCCGATCAAAATTTAAACTTTTAACGCTTCGTTACATCTACCTAACCATTCAACAAAATCACAAAAATCTTTTTTATGAAAGTAACATGGCGTTTATTGATGCTTGCCGGCATCTCCGGCACATTGATGTTCACAAGTTGTAAAAAATCTACAACCGATAGTGATTCCAACATTAGCGAAAATCAGAAGGTCACGGTGCATACGGACGATCAGGCAAGATTTTCTGACAATATGGATGCAATTGTAAATGATGAAAATACCGCAATCGAATCAACTACAGCATTCAGTGGAAGGGGAACCGAGATTACAACAACCTTATGTAACGCAAATGTAACTTTAGACTCTTCCGGAGGCAACAGGACACTTACCATTGTTTATAGCGGTAATCAATGTGTGGGTACCAATCGAAAAATTGAAGGAACAGTAACATTGTCGATTCCTTTATCACAACATTTCGCAGACCAGGGCGCGGTGGTAACCGCAACTTACTCCAACCTGAAAATTACCCGTGTAAGTGATAATAAGAGTATGACTTTTAACGGAACACATACGTTAACCAACGTTAGCGGTGGCAGGATATTCCAACTGGCTTCTTTAGGTACAATAATTCATGATTTGAACAGTTCCGGAATGCAGGTGACTTTTGATAACGGATCAACCCGCAGCTGGATGGTTTCCCGCAGGAGAACCTATACTTATGATAACGGCATCGTTCTTACCGTAACCGGAACACATACAGAAGGAAATACACAAAATGTTTCTGAATGGGGAACAACAAGATTTGGAACTCCTTTCGTCACTGCTATTTCTCAGCCGCTGGTAATTCGCCAAAGTTGCGATTTCCGTTTGGTTAGCGGCCAGGTTTCTCATACCCTCATGGTTGCTGATGTAGTGGTAACTTTTGGATTGAACGCCTCTGGAGAACCACAAATCTCCTGTCCTGCAGGAGCTTTCTATTATAAAGTAGTATGGACGGGTTCGAATGGCAATTCATACACGGCAATTGCTCCTTACTAAGAGGAATATAAATTTGAAATGGATGAAAGGTTGCCTTCGGGCAGCCTTTTATGTTTTTAGGATCGTTAACTTGCTCTATGCCTTATCTCACGGGTTCGCCCTGGTGGATGCGAAAAATTTATGATGACCTGGTGTGGCAAATGCCGGCAACCGGTAACAAAATTTATTTAAGTTTTGATGATGGTCCGCATCCGGAAGTCACCACTTATGTATTGGACCTGCTAAAAGCATATCATGCATCCTCCAGCTTTTTTTGTATTGGTAATAACGTTGACGCCTATCCGGAAATCTATCAGAGAATTTTAGATGAAGGCCATGTTACAGGTAACCACAGTTATGATCATTTGAACGGATGGAAAACTGATGACAAGGCCTATGTTGAAAACATAAAGAAAGCAAGTAAAATTATTCATTCAAATTTATTTCGTCCGCCCTATGGAAGGATGAAAAAATCACAGATCAGGGAATTGAAAAACCAATTTCCCGGCATGAAAATAATTATGTGGTCCGTTTTAAGTGGTGATTTTGATACATCGATAGATGGAGAAAAATGCTTCGACATTGTTAGAAAAAAAACTTCTGCTGGATCTATCATCGTTTTTCACGACAGCGAAAAAGCATTTGGCCGATTGAAAATATGCCTGCCGAAAGTATTAGCGTATTTTAGCGGGAAAGGATATGTATTTGATACGCTAACTCCACCATAAAAAAGTGGGCCTGGGTAGAAACCCTGGCCCGTTTTTAATCCGTACCCTATGAAAACTGCGGACAAGTTACACCCTTGATTTAAAACTCACAAGTTTTTTAATTTTTTATTTGTCATTTTTAATAAGAATTAAACAGTTTAGCCATTTTTTCAAGCAATTATGTTTATCGATACACATTGTCATTTGTATGTAAAGGAATTTGCTGCCGACCGCGAAGAAGTACTGAAAAGAGCCGTCGACGCGGGTGTTGAGCGGTTTTACCTTCCCGCGATCGACCAGGAATCAGATCCTTCTATGTTCGATCTTGCCGACAAATATCCTGATCGGTGCATACCGATGATCGGTTTACACCCCTGTTCGGTAAAAGAGAATTTTATGGATGAGCTTAGCTTTGTTGAAGAGAAACTTTCTGAACGGAAATTTGCCGCGATAGGAGAGATCGGTTTGGATTATCATTGGGATACACAATATATCGCCAACCAAAAGCTGGCTTTTATAAAACAAATTGACTTAGCCAACAATTTTTCATTGCCCATTGTTATACACACCCGCGAGGCGATGCGCGATACCATCGACCTGGTTAAATCCCATCCTGTGAACCGTAAAGGGATTTTTCATTGTTTTGGAGGAAGCGCTGCAGATGCTGAGGAGATTACCGGATTGGGTTATTATCTTGGAATAGGTGGGGTATTGACCTATAAGAAGGCAGGACTTGCAGATATATTAACACAAATTCCGCTCG
>JAEWDG010000102.1 GCA_023390215.1 Bacteroidota bacterium
ATCGAGGGCATTGAAATGAATCCCAAAAAGGCCTCCTTTTTTTTCAGGAGCCGAATTCATGTCCGTTTGTGCAAATAGCCCTGAAGCCATCATCACACCGGAAAATAACAACCCGAGTTTTAGTTTCATAAACGCAAATTTTAGTGTTAGATAGCCTTGTGGATCGGAACATCCGACATACAAGGTTCAGTTTGAAGCAAATGTACTATCTAAAAATATACCAACCGAAGGAATTTTTAACAGAAAAATATTATCGAATGGTTTTGATAACAGCCGGTTTTCCTTTATAGCAGATTCCCGGGGAACTAAGTTTGTAAGAAAAAATATAAGCCAGTATATTTGCCCCCCTGTTTTCCAGCGGTCCGGTAGCTCAGCTGGATAGAGCATCAGCCTTCTAAGCTGAGGGTCATTGGTTCGAATCCAATCCGGATCACTTCTTTGCTAATTCATCTGATAATCGTCAACATCCAGATATATGCAACGGTCCGGATTTGACACTCCTCTTTTACTTACATTATTATTTACCGCGTCTATCCTGCCTTTATAATGTTCATGTTTTTTCTGTTATAGCTCTCAGACAAAGGATAATCTCTTTCTGAAATTTAATCATAGCCTTCCTGCAACAGGATTAGCTTTACTTTGCAGGTATTAAAAGGTTAGTCAATCAATGGATGTACAGATCCACCCCACCTGGAAAAACGTGCTTAAAGATGAGTTTTCAAAAGCCTATTTTCTACAACTCGTAACTTTTCTAAAGACAGAAAGAGCTCAGGGTAAAATCATTTATCCCCCCGGACCGCTAATCTTTAATGCGTTCAACCTAACCCCATTCGAGGATGTAAAAGTGGTGATCCTTGGGCAGGATCCTTACCATGGCCCGGGACAGGCGCATGGATTGAGTTTCTCTGTTCAAAAAGGAATAAAGCCCCCTCCCTCCCTGGTGAATATTTTCAAAGAGATTCGCAGCGACCTGGGTATTGATATGCCTTCCGGTTATGGTGACCTCACAAAATGGGCGCAGCAGGGTGTTCTGCTTTTAAACGCGATTCTAACTGTCCGTGCGGGCGAACCGGCAAGTCATTCCAAATTTGGTTGGGCAGATTTTACGGATCGCGTGATTGAAAAAATTTCTTCGGAATTACGTAATGTTGTTTTTCTGTTGTGGGGAAAATTTGCGCAGGATAAACAAGGTCTGATCGATGAAACACAACACCATGTTCTTAAGGCTGCACACCCCTCTCCTTTTTCTGCCGATAAAGGATTTTTTGGCTGCAGGCACTTTTCAAAAACCAATAAAATACTTGCTGATCACGGTCATATGCCGATCGACTGGAAAATAAGCGCTCCCGAAAATGAAAATTTTTAAAGAAATCTTTGCCAGGTTCTGGGCCTTATGGGGATTGATCTCCTTTGTAGCCAGTTTCCTGATCATCTTCATTCCATCCATGATCGCCTATCTTATCCCCGGAAGATCAGGTCAGATGTATTTTATTTATGTTTCCCGGATATGGATGAATATCTGGCTTACACTGATCGGTTGCAGATTAAAGATCAGGGGCCGGGAGAATTTCAAGCAGGGCGAAACCTATATCGTGCTTTACAACCACAATGCTTTTCTTGATGTGCCGATATCTGCACCTTATGTGCCGGGTCCTAATAAAACCATCGCAAAAAAATCCTTCACTGTTATTCCGCTGTTTGGATGGTTTTATGCAAAAGGAGCTGTTCTCGTTGATCGGAAAAATGATAAAAGCCGGTCAAAGAGTTTTGAGGAGATGAAAAAAGTATTGCGTATGGGATATCATATGTGCATATACCCGGAAGGTACACGCAACCGTACAAATGAACCTTTAAAAAAATTCTATGACGGTGCTTTTCGTCTTTCA
This sequence comes from Bacteroidota bacterium, assembly GCA_023390215.1. Taxonomy (GTDB): domain Bacteria; phylum Bacteroidota; class Bacteroidia; order Chitinophagales; family Chitinophagaceae; genus Ferruginibacter. The sequence goes on from JAEWDG010000102.1 coordinate 1,887, forward strand.
AAAGCAACGGGAAATAAAATTATACCGGCAATTATTAGCGGTACAAAAGCAGCGATGCCCATCAATAAAAAATTTTATCTGCTGCCGCTTCCTCTGGAACTGGAATTTTTGCCGCCAATTTCTCCGGAAGACAAGACCGTGGAGGTATTGAAACAATCAGCCAGGGATACCATGCTTAAAGCTTATGTATCAAATCCGCTGAACAAGGTAAATTACAGGTCGTAGAAATACCTGGTGCGGTTCACTTTCAGATCGCGCAGGATGGGCGACTTGGGAGAAATGTTGATGGTGAAGAATTTATAGCTGGTAGATCTGGAAACATTAATACTGATTTGCCAGCAGTGCAGTTCGCGTGTAAGGTACATCGTTATAGTGCCCAGTTCCCGCGTTTTAATATTATAGAAGCCTGTCATTCCCAATTTCCATCTTGCTGTAAGGTTCATTGATGCATTCCAGTTCACATCCTGCGATAAATTGGTTCGAAACCCTTTCCTGAACCGGTCATAAGTTCGGTTTAATCGCATGGAATATGAAAGATCGACACTCCATGGAATAGAAAAATCCGCAAATTCCCCGGGGTTATTCTGAATATATGCAGCTTCCTGCTGATACTCATCCATCGTCATACCGCTCTGGTATAATTCATCAGCAGTGGGGATTGAAGTTTGATTCGACACGGTGTTTTCACCCCCTCTGAAAGAACTTGACAATGAAACGGATGCGGATGTGATCGGACCTAAATTAAACCCCCTATTTTTCCATGCATATGCTGCGCGTCTGCGTCCTAACGTATCGTAGGTATAGGGATCGAGTAAGGCGCTTGCTGTAATGTTGACTTTATTCTGGATATTGCTGCGCGCGTTAAAACTGATTGTTGACAGTTTGAATGAATCAACTAAAAAATTATAGCTACCTCTCAGGCTCAATCCATCCAGTAATGAAACTTTCTTAAGTGCAGCCTCACCTGTATCCTTTCTGTTTCGCACTTTCATACCAAGAATATTATCGAGCTCAAAGTTTAAACCGGCGAATTTTCCGGGGCTAAATGGAGTATTGATGTTCCCTTCGTAATAGGAAGTATTTCTTATCGTTCCAAATGTGTCTACCTGAACACGATAATAATAATGACTGGTTAAATCGGGTTTATAAGCAAAAGAGACGGAAGGACGAATTTCATGGCGAATAGCCTGAACCTTACTGGATTTTCTGAAACCGAACATTCCAAAAATTCTTGTGGTAGCTCCCAGAGAAAAATTCATTTCCCTTGTGGTGTAAAATCCTTTTTGAACAGAGGTATCAAGCTTTTGTTCCGTGCTATTCCAGCGCAATATTTGTTTCGACTGAAACCAGCGTTCGCTATATCCCATTCCGGGCGAAAGTTGAACAGGTCCTAATGAAGGGAGGGCAAGCGTGACAGGAATATTATGTTCAGCCGACCATTGGTAACGTTTTGCGAGTTGGGATCCGATATTACCGGCGGTATCGTAAAAACTTGAACGGTTGGTTCCGCGTGTGGTGAGCGCAACACCAATATTTTCATACCATTTTAGTTCACCTGCAGATTCTTTCCTTCTGAACGGATAAATCGTGTTTACATTAAAGTTGACGTCAGGAAAATTTACATTGAAAACCCTGAGCGCCGCATTCTGGTTTTCACTTGCTGTAAGCGTAACATTGAAAGGCTTGTCCTTCCATACTTTTCCGTACGTGATGGTAGAACTCATTTGATTGGTAATATTCCTCAATGCGCTGTTTGGAACCTGTTCATTGAACTTACTGCTTGTTAAGTTTACATTGGCTCCGAACGTAACACCCGGTCGCGCTTTCATATCTGCATTGTGATTCCAGGTGAGTGCCATGGTCCTGTTTTTCTGATAATCCGGATCGCCTTTGAAATTCGTCTTAAAATTCTGATAGGTGTAAGATAGTCCGCCCTGGTAACGGTAGCGCTTGAAATAACGGGGACTAACAGTTGCCGTCCAGCCGCCGTATGAATAAATGGTTCCACGGGCCATTACATCCCAGGTTTGGTTTACCACTTTATAATATCCAAGTCCTTCCAGCGCGAGTCCCTGTTGTGCATTTGCCGTAAATGATGGTGCGATAAAACCTGAATGCCGGCCTTGTTGTAAAGGATAAATTCCAAAAGGAAGATAGACGGGAATCGGCACGCCTTCAAACTCAGGATGCACGGGACCTGAATAAGCCATTTTTTTACTGATGAATTTTATCCTGTTCGCGACAAATGCGAAATGAGGTGTATCCAGGTCGCAGGTAGTAAATCTTGCTTTATGCGCATAAAAAACCGATTCATTCACTTTCTTAATCGTTTCACCGTACACATACATTTCCCCCTGTTGCGTGTACGTGCCTTTTGTGAGCCCCTTGCCCGTGCGCATATTAAACACAATCGTATCACTCTTCGAATTAAAATCGTTTTGTGAAAATTCGGGATAGATTATGTTTTCACCGGTACTGTCTTTTTTCAGAAAAGCAGTCACGAGGCTGGTCGTATTGTTATATTCAATATAGGGAGCCGTTAATTTATTTTCTTCGTAATCAACCTGCGATTTTTTGCCGTATAGCATAAGTTTTTTGCCCGGTACATCCAGTACCATGGAATCATCTGCATGATAGGTTACGGGGCTGGAAAGCGAATCCTTTGACGTTCGGAATGCAAACGTGTCCGTCGTTTGCTGCTGATTTTTCCGGCTGGTATCCCCTGACGTTAGTTTGACCGAATCCTGCTTCAGATCTTTTATTCTGAATGAATCTATAGGCGAAATGGTTTTGTTGGAATCCATCGACTCAACCTGTTCCTGCAGAATCTGCGTATTGGATTTAATGGAATACGGTGAATCGTTATGTAAGGAGGGCGGTGGAGAATCCGTTAAACTCCTGTGAAATTGAAAATTTCTTTGTGGCTGCGCAAAATTAATTATCGTTATTGCCGTTAGCACAAAGGTACCGAACAGGGCAGATCTCATTTTTGCGTTACCTTTGGACTTATGGTTCATACCTTTGCGCTGCGGCAAAAGTAACCATAAAGGGAGAATGTAATTGTGAATTATTACATAATTACAACCTCATAAAATTCAAATAACCATGCTAAAAATCAGACTGGCATTTTTATGTTTTTTAACCGGTATCTGCTCCGCCGGTAGTTTTTCTGCAATCGCGCAAACTGGCAAAACCATCAAGACCATAATTGTTGACGCAGGGCATGGCGGTACGGATGCCGGAGCTGTGGGTCAATATGAACATTCACTCCGTTCAAAGGAAAAAGATGTTACACTCGCGATAGCCCTCAAACTGGTAGATGAACTCAAGAAACAATTACCTTCCGTAACGGTGGTTCCTACGCGAACAACAGATATCTATCAAAACCCAAGGGAGAAAGCCAGAATCGCCAACGAGTACAAAGGCGACCTGTTCCTCTGTATTCACGCGGATTCAGGTCCGTTAAAAACCGGAAGAAGACAGATCGGAACACGTACCGTTACGCATTATAAAATAACCTACACCGGTAAAGGCAAGAAAAAAAAGAAAAAGTCTACACCTTATAAGGTAGAAGAACCGGTTTACGAGTATTTTAAACTTCCTTTATCCGCAAGAGGTACCAGCGTATACCTATTTGCCGCACATAAAACCAGTGATAAGCTTAAAGCAATCATGAGCGAAGTGGGCGAATTTGAGATTGAAACAGATAATGCGGCCGATTCGGTGAGCAGTGCATTTGACATGAATACGCCGGAAGGACGACAACTTGCATTGATCTATGCAAAACGTTATCAGGAAAAAAGTGATAAAATAGCAACACTTGTTAATGATGAAATTGATCAGACAGGAAGACCTGCGCTTGGTGTGAATCAACGCCAAACCGGCATCTGGGTATTGCAGGCTACAAATATGCCCGCTATTCTCATCGAAACGGGATTTATAAATAATCCCGAAGATGAGCGATATTTAAACAGTGAAAAAGGCCAGCAGGAACTGGCGGTAGCCATTACCAAAGCGGTTATCAGGTATAAAAACCAAATTGAAAATGTGAACGCTAACGCAAAATAGCTTCCGTTGGAATGATTTTTGGCAAAATTCGCTGATAAATAAAGGTTATGTAATTTTAACCACCCTAATGTGCTGTCCTTAATTACATGCGGGAGTAAATCAATTAAGCAAACCAACTAACCCAGGTGAAGATATCGAATGAAGTTAAAGTAGGCGTTATTGCCCTTGTATCCATAACCCTATTGGTATTTGGCATCAACTTTTTAAAAGGGAAACGCCTTTTTAGTGATAACAAAACGCTCCATGCAAAATTTACGGACGTAAATGGACTTGCATCCTCCAATCCGGTGGTCATCAACGGGCTTCAGATTGGTAATGTTGCCAAGCTGGTTCCGGCTAAGGATATGCGCACTATTGACGTATATCTCACGATCACAAAAAATATTGATATCCCTACTAACTCTATTGCCTTCATCAATCCAAATTTGCTGGGAACTACAAGTGTGGAGATCACCCTCGGTGATGCGAAGACTTTGCTGGCAGATAAAGGAGAACTTGCTACTGAAGCAAACTCGGGGTTATTCAATGACATCCTCAAAAAAGTTGACCCTGTTTTGTATGAGGTCAAAAACGCTGTTACGTCGCTGGATTCTGTTTTGCTAAAATTTAATTCCATCCTGGATCCTGCAGCAAAAAACAATATCGCTTCAGCTCTTTCCAACCTTAGCCGCATCACGTCTTCGCTTACCGTAAGCTCAGCCAATTTGGAAATCCTGCTGAACACCCAAACAGGGGCACTCGCAAAAACGTTGAATAATCTGGAATCCGTAACCTCTAACCTATCAAATAACAACGGGAAAATTACCAGCGTATTAACCAACCTCGATAAAACAACTACCAACCTCGCGGAACTGAATTTCAAGAATACACTTGACACGCTCGATGCAACGATAAGGGATCTGAAATCCCTGGTCGATAACATCGATCAGTCGAAAGGAACCTTAGGAAAACTTCTTAACGACCCAAGTCTTTATCAGAACCTGGCCTCCAGCAGCAATAAACTAAATCTATTGCTGGATGATATTCGTGTCAACCCGAAACGGTATGTAAACATTTCACTGATCGGACGGAAAAATACAAGTGAGCCACTTTCCATTCCTCTACCCGATACCGTGAATTCACCTTATATCATTGAGAAGGTAAAGCATTGATGATTTGTGAACGCATTAGCATTAAATAATGCATTTTTGCCGCTGAGATCATCTTTAATGCCGAATTACAGACTGCTTAAATACGTTTTTAGTTTTCTTATCAGTTTCGCCTTTACGCATTTTTCTGAAGCGCAGGTTGTAATTGGCGATACGTCTTCGCGAATCATCCAGATCGTTAGCGCCCGGAGTTTCAGGCAGATAAAAAAAGACACCTCTACTCTTCTGACCCTTGCCGGGAATGCTGCTGTGCGACAGGGAAATACCAGCCTGAGCGGAGACAGCATCGTGCTTAACCAGGCAACAGGAATTGCTGAGGTGTTCGGGCATGTACATATCAACGATGCGGATACCGTTCATACTTATGCAGATTACCTGAAATATATCGGCAATACCCGTCAGGCCTATTTAAAAAATAACATCAAACTCACAGACGGAAAAGGAATTCTTTATACAGATGATCTGGATTACAATGTTCAAACCGGCATTGCCACTTACAGAAATGGTGGTAAAGTGATCAATGGGAAAACCGTGTTAACAAGTAATGAAGCCGTATATTATTCCGATACGAAAGACATTTATTTTAAAAAAGCGGTACATCTAACCGATCCGAAATATGATATACAGGCAGACAGTCTTTTGTACAATACGGCCCTGCAAACCGCAAATTTTATTGCTCCTACGCGAATAAAAACAGAAAGCGGGATCATAAATACCAATTCAGGAACATATAACCTGCAAACTGGTGAGGCTGTATTTCTCGACCGCACTTCTTTCAGCGACAGCACACATTTTATGAGTGGTAACAGGATAGCCACGGATGAAAAAACCGGCATGATACAAATCGAAGGAAGGGGCAAACTCGTCGACAGCGCCAATAGTGTGATCGTGATAGGTGACCTGATCTTACTCGATAGAAAGAAGAACGCATTTCTGGCGACCCGTAAGCCTGTTATGATTATCTACAAGGATAATGCCTCAACTAATATTTCTGCTGACACGCTTTTCTCAGGCCTTAGAAAATATGATTCATCGCAGGATAAATCGTTATCCCGAACAGATATTCTTGAAGAAAGATCTTCAGAAGAAATTGCAAACGGAAATTTAAGTTTGGGCGAGATCAAAACAGCAAAAGCAGATTCAATACCTCCGTCGGTAAAACAAATTG
>JAEWDG010000106.1 GCA_023390215.1 Bacteroidota bacterium
GTAAACTTCACGCATCTTCAGATTGTATGGCAAAAACAGAAAGCGTTGACCTGCTCAGTTTTATATTATCACCTGCTTATCTTCAGCAGATTACGAGAAACGATGAGGATAGCCAGGTACTGGCAGATAAGGTGATCAATTTCAGTCATGAGAAATCGTTTACGCGGATCCTACCTCTTTGTTCTAAGACCCGCCTCACATTAAATGCCCTGCTTAACCACACCTATACCGATACTTTCGCTAATATATTCGTCAATGCCCAGATGCAAATACTTTTGCTGAATAGCATGGACTGTATGTTGGGAGCCAGGGATGACCAGGGTTTTAAAAGCAAATTCCTTTCAAATGAGGAAGACAGGGATAAGATCATCCGTGCCCGGGGAATTCTTTTGGAGCATATTGGTGAGCCTATCACGATTAAAGCTTTGAGCCGCAAGGTGGCAATAAATGAATGTTACCTGAAAAAAGGGTTTAAAGAGATTTTCGGAACAACCATCTTCGATTTTTATCAGGGCCAACGAATGGAACATGCGAAATATCTCCTATACGAAAAAGGATTGAGCGTTACAGAGGTCTCGAATTCTCTCGGTTATTCTTCTATTTCTCATTTCAGCACGGCCTTCAAAAAACACACCGGCATCAAACCCTGCGAGCTTTTATTACGCTCTTAACACCTAAGTATTAATCACTTACATATTTAATCGTAAAGATTAGTCTGGAAAAAAAAGCAACGCAGCGCGTCGCTTAATGGCTTGTGCGGAATCAGAGATAATTTCTATAGCAAAGCCGAAGAATTGGACTTTAAAACGGGACGAAAAATTTTGAAAAAGAACGGGAGCAAGAATACTCCCGTTTACCCTAATAAAACCCTAAACCAGCAAAAAAGCTTAAGCCAAGGCTAATATGTTGATCAGCATTCAATATGCTGAGACCAGTAAGTAAAAATGCAACATTTTCAAGCTGCATTTCCGATATAGATTTTAACAGCGGAACCAAATATCTCTCCCGGTAAGAAAAGAAAAAATGGTCTTCATAAAATATCAAAAAGGATTTCGCTCGCGAATTAACGAATATCATGCCAGAAATGATTCCTGGGAAATTTCTATCCCGGATGACCCAAAAAAATGAGGAGAATAGGCGAAAAATATTTGATATCTGAGGTGATATTAAGAAAAATACAGATATTAAAGACGAAGGCGGAATATATCCTTCCGTGTTAAAGCAGCGGTAGTTTAGTGTCGCAATATAGTATAACCACCTGTATTTACGACAGGCCGGAGCTTGCTGATACCAGGGCTTCCTGACCCAAATCAGTAATAAATACACCCATGTATCCTTCTGCACCATCTATCTCGTAGATTCGGCAGTTTACCAGATCATACTCCATAAGAGATAAAAGATGTCGAACTTCATTGGCAGGTACGGGTTTTTTTTGATTCTTTTGTAAACGGTCAATACGTTCCAATTCCGCATAAAGGTGGGCTGGAATATTTGTCATAAGCAGGGTTTGGGAGGATGACTGAAATTCTTTCATCTGTTCAGTGGTATAAATTTCTGTTTCCTTAGTAATTATACGGTAATACAAGTAAAAATACTCGCGTATTTACTATCCTGCAATTCAAAAATCTGTCTTGTGGATAACTTTTGGCCGACGAAGATTCAAAAAAAATCATATCTAATTAGAGATCAACATATTAATGCTGACACTCATTTTTTCTACAAGGCGCCTTGTCAGAGGTTAAATTTCTAATCTTCCTGATTTTTTCATTCCGTTTCTCTTTAGCCTGCTAATATTCACCCTTATCGTACCTTTGCAACCTTAATTAACCCCTATACCCAGGGGATAAAGTCTATGGCAAAAAAGTATATTGAATATCAAGGTCTTAATCTTCCAAAGATCAGTCAGGACCTGTTAGAGACCTGGGAGCGAGCTGATACTTTCAGGAAAAGCGTTTCATTAAGGGAAGGGGCCGAACATTTTGTTTTTTATGAAGGTCCGCCAAGCGCTAATGGAATGCCTGGTATTCATCATGTTATATCAAGAACCCTCAAAGATTTGGTCTGCCGGTATAAGACAATGAAGGGATTCCAGGTAAACCGGAAAGGCGGTTGGGATACTCATGGGTTGCCGGTGGAACTGGGCGTAGAGAAAGAACTGGGCATCACTAAAGAAGATATTGGAAAAAAAATATCAGTAGAAGAGTATAACAGGAAATGCAGAGAAGCAGTAATGCGCTTCAAAGACAAATGGGATGATATTACCAGAAAAATGGGCTATTGGGTAGACCTCAATGATCCCTATGTGACTTTCACCAATGAATATATCGAATCAGTTTGGTGGTGTCTGAGCCAACTATATAAAAAAGGGTTTCTCTATGAAAGTGTCAGTATCCAGCCCTATTCTCCGGCTGCAGGTACGGGGCTTTCCTCCCATGAACTAAACCAGCCCGGTACCTATAAGGATGTTAAGGATACCAGCGCGACCGTAATGTTTAAGATGTTACCGGAAGCATACAGTTCAGGAGATATCAAAAAAAATATATACAATACATTCAACACAATTATACAGGATGAATGGAAGAATGACCAAACCGAAATATTCTTCCTGGCCTGGACAACAACACCCTGGACCTTACCATCCAATTTAGGTTTGACAGTTGGAGTGGATATTGACTATGTACTAATCAAGACTTTCAACCCCTATACACATTTGCCGGTGAATGTGATACTCGCAAAAAATCTGGTGGGTAAATACTTTAAAGCAGAAGGTGAAAATGGAGATTTTGAGGGATACGCTCCGGAAAATAAAACGCTTCCCTGGAAAATTCTTTACAATTTCAAAGGACAGGTTATCGCCGGTTGTTCTTATGAACAACTTCTGCCATTCGAATCCAACAGTTTACAAAAAATTGAAGATCAAACACCGGGGGCGAAACCATTTCGGGTTATTACCGGAGAATTTGTTACCACGGAAGATGGAACCGGTATCGTGCACACGGCACCCGCATTTGGTGCAGATGATTACCGGGTTGGAAAGAAACATAACCTGGGTATGCTTACCCTTGTTGATAAACAGGGAAAATTCATTGCAGGAACGGGAGAGTTCAGTGGAAGATTTGTCAAGAATTACAAAGACGATCCGGCTTACCAGGATGTGAATGTAGACATCTCCGTAAAACTTAAAAAAGAGAACCGGGCATTTAAGGTCGAAAAATACGAACACAGCTACCCTCATTGCTGGCGCACTGATAAACCAATCATATATTATCCGCTTGACGCCTGGTTTGTTCGAACAACGGCGGCGAAACAGCGGATGGTGGATCTCAACAGAACCATTCAGTGGAAACCTGCGTCAACAGGAACCGGCCGTTTTGGTAACTGGCTGGAAAATATGGTCGACTGGAACCTGAGCCGTAGCCGTTATTGGGGAACACCACTTCCGATAT
>JAEWDG010000117.1 GCA_023390215.1 Bacteroidota bacterium
GCAAGTCCGACACCAATTCCCAAAAACACTGCATCGTATTCTTTTTTAAGCTCGTCGATTGTGAAATCTTTACCCAATGCTTTATTATACTGAATAGATATTCCACCGAGTGAACTGATAAAATCGACTTCATCCTGGCAGAATTGAGGGGTAACTTTATAAGCAGCGATACAATAGGTCATCAATCCACCGCCCTTTGTTTCTTTTTCAAATACAGTTACATCGATGCCCTCACGGGAAAGCACATGCGCGCAACTTAATCCTGCGGGCCCTGCGCCAACAACTGCTACCTTAATACCTTTTGAAGGTTTGCGTGTAAACAAATTCCACTTTTGCGCAATTGCAGGCTCAGTGGAATACCGTTGAAGTTTTGCGATGGGAATAGGAGGTTCGTTCAGTAGATTATATACACAACTGCCTTCACAGAGTTTTTCCACAGGACAAACTTTTGAACATCCTCCACCAAAAATGTTGGATTCAAAAATCGTGTGAGCGGAACCTTTGATATTATCTGTTGTGATCTGTTTGATAAACTTTGGAATGTTTATGCTTGTAGGACAACTTTTTGTGCAGGGTGCATCATAGCAAAACAAGCAACGGCTCGCTTCCACCTGCGCAGCTTCTCTGTTGGCGAAGGGTGGATGTATATCGCTGAAGTTGATCGTGTATTGTTCTTCCGTCAGGCGGTTGGATTGAATCATATTCAAATAGTTTTGGTTTGCCGGGACTTGTACACTGTTGAAGTGTGCGACGCCACTGAAGTTGATGGCTGGTCAGACGCCCGGACAAAAATCTTTACATCTAATAATTAAAGCTCGGTTAGCTTCCCGTAAGTTTCCGGGCGGCGGTCTCTGAAGAACTGCCAGATGCTGCGCACTTCTTCGATCATATCGAGATCGAAGTCGGCGATCAGCAATTCATCTTTGTCTTCACTCGCTTTAGCAAAAATTTGCCCGCGGGGATCAACGAAATAGGAAGTGCCATAAAATTTTCCGAGATTCCATGGTTTTTCTTCCCCTACGCGATTGATACAACCCATGAAATAACCATTGGCCGCAGCATGTGCAGGCTGTTCGAGTTGCCATAGATATTGTGAAAGTCCGGCAACAGTTGCGGATGGATTGTACACGATCTCCGCACCATTTAACCCCAGGCAACGTGCACCGTCGGGGAAATGTCTGTCGTAACAGATATACACTCCAATTTTTGCATAACGTGTTTGAAAAACCGGATAGCCAAGGTTTCCGGGTTTGAAAAAAAACTTTTCCCAAAAGCCGCTGGTGTGTGGAATATGATTCTTTCGATACTTGCCGAGGTAGGTTCCATCTGCATCAATAACCGCAGCCGTATTGTATAAAACGCCAGCCTGTTCTTTTTCGTAAACCGGAGCGATGATCACCATCTGATATTTTTTTGCATATTCCGCAAGCCGTTCTGTTGTTGGGCCAGGCACGGTTTCGGCACTTTCGTACCATTTGCGGTCCTGTCCCGGGCAGAAATATGGCGTGTTGAAGATTTCCTGCAGACAAAGGATTTGAACACCTTTTTTTCCTGCTTCTTCGATGAATGGAATATGTTTCTGGAACATGGCCTCTTTGATCTCTTCCACCGTTCCCTCGCCCTCGGTTTTTGGAAGGCTCATTTGAATTAATCCGGATTTTACGATTCGTGGCATATCAGTTTTGGTTTTGTTATTTAGTGAACAATCTTAAAGATCAGATGATCTGTTTTACTTTATTTCTTTTGATGAAACGGCCATAGCCTTTTCCAATTTTACATTCGTTGTTGTGGATGGCAACTTTGCCGCGCAACAAAACTGTTTTTACTTTTCCTGTCAGTTCCCAGCCTTCATACCCTGAATAATCAACATTCATGTGATGGGTTTCTGCAGAGATCGTATGTTTCTCTTTTGGATCGAAAAGCACGATATCCGCGTCGCTGCCAACTGCTATGGTTCCTTTCTGTGGAAACATACCAAATATTTTAGCGGGGTTGGTGCAGGCTACCTCCACATATTTATTCAGCGTTATTTTTCCTTTGTTGACGCCTTCACTGTACAATAGCTCCATACGGTTTTCTATTGCAGGATGCCCGTTCGGAATTTTAGAGAAATCATCTCTTCCCATTAATTTTTGTTCCCACATAAACGGACAATGGTCGGTTGCCACAACCTGTACCAAACCCTGGTTTATACCTGCCCAAAGTGTGGCCTGGTCTTTCTTTTCGCGAAGAGGAGGACTCATCACCCATTTTGCTCCTTCGAAATCTTTTTCATACAGTGAAGCATCGAGAATGAGGTACTGAATACAGGTTTCAACAAATGTTTTTTGATTACGGCGGGTTGCATTTCTAACGGCGTTTAACGCGTCCTCACAGGTGAGATGCACAATATAACCCGGACAGCCCGTATAGCTGGTCATATCAACAAAACGTTCAGAGGCTTCCGCTTCGGTTACCTCAGGTTGAGAGAGATAATGATAGAGGGGAGAAAGTTTTCCTTCAGACTTATGTTTGGCGATAAGGTAATCTATCATATCACCGTTAGTTGCATGCACATTGATCAATCCTCCACAGTCCTTTACTTCTTCCATCAAACCGATCATCTGCCGGTCATCTATCATCAGCGCCCCTTTGTATGCCATAAAAGTTTTGAATGAAGTGATGCCTTCATTCTCCACCATGTGTTTGATTTCTTTTTTTGTTTCATCATTAAAATCTGTAACCGCCATGTGAAAGCTGTAATCAGAAACACAGTTATTGTCTGATCTTCCTTTCCATTCATTAAGCGCTGACTGCAATGAGTTGCCCTGCTTTTGAAGCACAAAATCTATTACCATAGTTGTACCCCCATACAGTGCGGCCCGGGTACCGGTTTCATAATTGTCGCTGGAAAAAGTACCCATAAACGGCATGTCCAGGTGCACATGCGGATCTATACCGCCCGGGAAGACCAGTTTGCCGCTGGCATCAATTTCTTCAACGGCTTGTACCGATAAGTTTTTGCCTATGGATTTTATTTTCTCTCCCTCGATAAAAATATCAGCGATATAGTCATCAGTTGCGGTAATTATTCTTCCGTTTTTTATCAGTATTGACATATCAGGAATTTATCATTTCAACTTCACCGGAAAGAAAGTTTTCTGATTGAAGTTGTGAAACAGGAATTTTCTTCATTAAAAAAGCGTACACGACTGAACTTACGAAAAAGCCCACAAACCAGGCATAGTTATACAGATGTGCAACCCATTCGGGAACCGCTGTTGCGTCGATGGCTTTAATGGTAACGAGGAAACCGGGAACGTTTGGCAGGATGCCAAGGATCAGCGTGATCACTGCTTTTTGATTGAAGCCTTTTTTATAACTGTACACCCCTGCAGTATTATAGAGCGCTGTTAACTGTAAAGTTTGTTTGCGTACAAAATAATAGTCAATGATCATGATACCGCCTACAGGACCGAGTAAACTTGAATAACCAATTAACCATGTAAAGATGTAGCCGTTTGGGTCTGCCACGAGTTTCCAGGGAAAAATCAAGAGACCAATAATACCGGTGATCAGGCCTCCGGTTTTAAAGGATATTTTTTTTGGCGCAAGGTTCGCGAAATCATTTGCGGGGCTCACAATATTTGCAGCGATGTTGGTTGCAAGCGTTGAAATCGCCACTGCGACCATTGCAATACTCACCAGCATTTTGTTTTCAAATTTTCCTGCGAGTACAACAGGATCCCATATTGTTTCTTTATAAATAATTAACGTTGCCGATGTTACAACCACGCCGATAAATGCGAATAAGGTCATGGAAGGGGGCAGTCCTATGGCCTGCCCGTTGATTTGTGCTTTTTGTGATTTCGCATAGCGGGTAAAATCGGGGATGTTGAGCGATAGTGTTGCCCAAAATCCAACCATGCCGGTTAATGCAGGAAAGAAATATTTCCAGAATGCTTCGCTTGTTTCAAATTTTGCAGGTTCGTTTAAGATAGGGCCTAATCCATTGCTTGCGGATATTGCCCAGAACAGTAACGCCAGTGCGGCAACGGGTAAGAAGATCGCTTTAAATACCAACATTTTTCTGATACTATCGACCCCCAGATAGACCACCCACATATTTAACAACCAGAACAGGAAAAAGAAAATAGCCGGACCGGTTGCAAGGCCGGAGGATGCAGGGAAAAACCTGGGTAAACCTGCAAGTGATGGAAACCAAAGTACCATCATTTGATATATGGCGAAGCCCCCGATCCAGGTTTGAATTCCAAACCATCCGCAGGCAACTATTGCACGAAGGATAGCCGGAATATTCGCGCCCTTTGTTCCAAAACTGGCACGTGCGAAAACAGGAAATGGGATACCATATTTTGCTCCTGCGTGGCCGTTAAGTATCATGGGAATAAGCACAATGCTGTTTCCCAGGAAAATGGTGAGGATAGCCTGCCACCAGTTCATTCCGCCACCGATCAGCGAACTCGCCAGCATATACGTAGGTATGCAAAGACTCATGCTGATCCAAAGCGCAGCATAGTTCCATGTTCCCCAACTGCGTTTGCTTTTGGGAACCGGTGCCAGGTCCTCGTTATACAGCGAAGAGTTTTCGATGGATGTTTGATGCATGGATTGAATGCTTTATTGGAATCAGGCGATAGATGCATCGGCGATGCTGATGGCTTCGCTGATGATTTTTATACCTTCATCAATTTCATCTTTCGTAATACAAAGAGGTGGGGCGATAAAAATATAACTCCAACGCACAAACGTATACATTCCCAGTTCACGGATTTTTGCAGCCACTTTATTCATTACGGCCATTTCAGCAGCCGAAGCATTGAAAGGCGCCATGGGTTCTTTTGTGTTCCTGTTTTTTACGAGTTCGATACAACCAAGTAATCCTGTATTGCGCCAGTCGCCAATGCTGGGGTGTTTTGCTTTCAGTTTTTCAACTTCCTGGTCGATATATTTACCCATCCTGCGCGCATTATCGAAAAGATTTTCATCTTCATAAATTTTCAATGTTTCGAGCGCGGCCGCACAACTAACCGGATGGGCGGAGTAGGTGAGTCCTAGCGGGAGTACCTGGTCGCCGAATTTCGCAGCGATCTTATCAGACACCATCAGGCAACCGAAAGGCAGATACCCGCAGGTAAGTCCTTTGGCCATGGTGATCATATCGGGGATGATGCCATGGTTCTGAAAGCCAAACCATTGACCGGTTCTTCCGAATCCACTCATCACTTCATCCATAATCAGAAGAATCCCGTTTTTGTTACAGATCTCCCGGACAGCTTTAAGATATCCGTCGGGATATTTAAGACATCCTGAAGAACCACTTTCACCTTCCAGTAAAATAGCAGCAATGTTATTCGGGCCTTCATAAGCGATTATTCTTTCCAATGCTGTTACAGAATCTTTTAGAAGGCTCGCTTCCCCGTGTTCATAACGGTAGGCATAGGGCAGATCGAAATGAACAAAGTTTGGAGATTGCTGCGCGTCCATAGGAAGCCGCCTTGGGTCGCCACTCGCACTCATCGCACCATAGGAAGAGCCATGATAGGATTGGTAACGGGTAAGAACTTTATGCCGTCCGGTATAAAGACGCGCGAGTTTGATCGCATTTTCGATTGAAGTGGCACCACAGAGCGTGAAGAACGCTTTGTTCAGATCACCGGGGCAGATCTCCGCCAGTTTCTTTCCGAGTTCGCCGCGAACTTTTGTTGCGCAGCTTGGGGTAACATAGGCTACTTCCTTCATCTGCTTCACAACGGCATCGGTTACCCGCTGGTTGCCGTGACCAATATTCACGTTCATCAGGCCGCTGGAAAAATCGATATACCGTTTTCCATCGTAATCATATAAATATATGCCTTTAGCATGCTCAACCACGATGGGATGTAAACCATTTTGTTTGCTCCAACTGAACAGCGTATATTCCAGATTGTTTGCTGTTATGGTTGCCGCTTCTGATGTAATATCTGCAGTATCAATCATGATATCTAATTTGTATTAAGAATTAACTCATCCAGTTTACGCCTGCCTCAGGGTTCCATTTTGTAGTTGATTTTTTTAGCCTGGTCCAGAATTCAATGGAACTTTTACCGGTTATGTCTCCCACGCCAAATTTGCTTTCGTTCCAACCGCCGAAACTGAAAGGCTCCCGGGGAACCGGAACACCTACGTTTACGCCGATCATACCCGCGCTGGCCCTTTCCATGATATACCGTGCTGCACCACCGTTCTGAGTAAACACACTGGCCGCATTTCCATACGGGTTCGCATTTTCGATGGCCAGAGCTTCATCCACCGTTTTCGTTCTCATTATTGAAATTACCGGCCCGAAGATCTCTTCTTTAGCAACAGACATTTCGGGTTTCACCCAGTCGATGACAGTTGGTCCTACATAAGTTCCGTTTTCTTTTCCTTTCACGGAAGCTTTGCGGCCATCCACAAGGATCTTTGCTCCCTGTTGCTCTGCTTCAGTAATATAGCGTTCTATTCTTTCCTGTGATTCTTTATTGATCACCGCCCCAAGATTTTCTCCGGGAACGATCTTACGTGCTTCATCACAAATTTTTTCAATGATATGATCCACTTCACCGACAGCAACCATTGCCGATGCGGCCATACAGCGTTGGCCTGCACATCCACTCATACTCGCAGCCACGTTTTGCGCTGTCATACCTGGGATCGCATCCGGTAAAACCATCAGGTGATTCTTAGCGCCGCCAAGAGCGAGACAACGTTTATAGTTATGTGTGGAACGCTGATAAACGATTTTGGCAATTTTTGTAGATCCAACGAAGGATACAGCTTCGATGCCGGGATGATCACAAATTGCTTCAACGATCTCCACGTCTCCGTGAACAACATTGAACACACCATCCGGAAGGCCGGCTTCTTTTAATAGTTCAGCGATACGTCCGCTGCAGAGCGGAACTTTTTCCGAAGGTTTTAAGATCATGCAATTGCCGAGGGCTATAGCGTTTGGAATTGTCCAGTTGGGAACCATTGCCGGAAAATTAAATGGAACGATAGAAGCTACAACACCAAGTGGTGCATGCTCGGTTCTGCATTCTACTCCCTTGCTCACTTCAAGAATTTCCCCGGTGATCAGTTGAGGTAGAGAAGTAGCAAACTCGGTGAGCTCTATGCATTTTTCTATTTCAGCAACCGATTCAGAAAGGGTTTTGCCATTTTCTTC